>JASEHG010000158.1 GCA_030018855.1 Candidatus Brocadiaceae bacterium | reverse complement strand
ATGATGATAATGATTTTGGTTTCATCCGTAGGGGCGAACGGCCGTTCGCCCCTACCAGCTACTGATACATCGCCAGCAGTCGCATGACGTCGTTCCTGGTGGCGAAGAGGAGGAGGGCGAGGAGGAAGGCCATGCCGACGTATTGGGCGAAGGACATGGTACGCTCGCTGAGGGGGGAGCCCTTTATTTTCTCTATACCAAGGAAGAGGAGGTGTCCGCCATCTAGCACAGGGATGGGTAGGGCGTTCAGGATGGCCAACTGGAGGCTGAGGATGCCGATAAAGTAGAGTAGCTTCCCCATGCCCAGCTTGGCCGATTCATAGGTGGCCTGGGCAATCATGATGATGCCCCCCACCGTCTCGCCGGAGACCTGCCGGGTGAGGAGGGCCTTCATGGAGAGGTATATCCTTTGGGTCATGACAACGGCCTTGTAGGTGCCCGCCTGACAGGCCCCGATGAAACCATATTGTCTCTCTACGGATTTCTCTTTCAGTCTTATCCCTAGCCTCCCCACTGCCCCCTCTGTGTCCTTCCTGGGGCGGAACCTGGCGATGAAGGTCTCCCCGCCTTTGTTACCGGCGGCACCACTGCCCCTGCGCCACTGGACTTCCATTTCTTTCCCTTCGCAGGTGGCGATAATCCTCAGGAGGTCTTCCCACCTCTTCAGGCCTTCTCCGCGGAGGGAGAGGAGTTCGTCCCCTGGCCTGATGCCAAGCTCCTGGGCCGGGAAGCCCTCTACTACGTGGTCAACCCTTAGCCCCATGACAGGGACTACCCCCTCAAGGAGGTTCCTGGCGTCCCCAGGCACGTCCAGGGAGAGGACTTCCTGCTCCCGTTTCAGGGTCAGGTTGGAGGTCTTTCCTTCTGGGGTGGGTGGTTCGCTTGTGGCAGATTTCAGGGCGGCCCAGCCAGAGACCTCTTTTCCGTTGACCTTAAGTATTATGTCTCCTTTTTTAAGCCCTGCCTTTGCCGCCAGGCTTTCTTGCTGGAGGGACTGTATTTTTGTTGAGGCGCAGGAGATCCCGAGCATCCACCTGGGTGTGCTGAGGGGGGTTACCTTGACCTCTTGTTTTTCCCCCTGCCTGAGTACTGCTAAGGTCAACTCTTTGCCAGGGTTGTTCGCTTCTATTTCCCTGATTTTTTCCCCCGCCTCTATGTCCTCCCCATTGATGGCAATAATCTCGTCACCGGCCTTCAGTCCCGCCTCCTTGGCGGGGGAGCCATCGGGGTACTGGAGTATGTGGCCTATCTCTCTGCTGAGGGCCGGGCTTATGCCTATGCGTTGCATCCCCTGGTTCTCATCGTATCTGGGCGAGACCGCAAAACTCAGTAGCTGGTTATTACGTTCCACAAGGAGGGAGATTTTTGCCGCAGGACTGCCCAGGGCTATGGTGGTGAAGATGTCCTCAAAGTCTGGGTTACGCTTCCCGTCAAGCTGGACGATTTTATCTCCGGGTTTTAGGCCAGCCTCCCAGGCAGGCCAGCCTGTAGAGACCTCCCCTATCTCTGAGGTGATGAAGGGGACGCCTATCTGGAAGGCAATGACGAATGCAAGGAAGGCCAGCAGGGCGTTAAGCCCCACCCCGGCCAGCAGTACCAGTGCCCTCTGATGGGCAGGTTTAGCCATGAAGTCCCAGGGTTGCAAGGGGGCCTCCTTTTCCGGGTGTTCGCCGGCCAGTTTTACGTAGCCTCCGAGCGGGATGGCGGAGAGCCTGTAATCGGTCTCTCCCCATACCCTACTCCAGAGGGCTGGCCCAAAGCCCATGGAGAAGACGTGTACTTTTACCCCAATCCACTTGGCGGCCAGGAAATGGCCCAGCTCGTGGACAAAGATGAGGGTGCCTATGCCCAGGATTACCAGTAGTATATTTGTAGACGTCTCAGTCATAGTCGTTAAAATTCAGGATACAAGATATTCTGCGTCCTGACTACTGAATTTTGTATCCTTTCTTCTCATTTTGGAAGGTTTTTCCTCGCCTCTTCCCTGGCCCATTGGTCGGCCGCGAGGATCTCCCCCAGGGAAGGGTGTTCACACTTTTTGTGACGGTCCATGGTGCCCTCCGTTATGGGTACAATATCCGTGAGTTTGATCCGCCTGTCCAGGAAGGCCTCCACCGCCACCTCATTGGCGGCGTTGAGTACGGCCGGGATAGTCCCTCCCTCAGAGACTGCCCTGTAACCCAGCCGGAGGGCGGGGAACCTCTCCATATCGGGTTTAAAGAAGGTAAGCCCGCCGAGTTTGGGCAGGGAGAGCGGTTCTACGGGGGCAGGCCTCCTCTGGGGGTAAGTGAGGGCATACTGGATGGGGAGTTTCATATCTGGCAGGCCCATCTGGGCTATTACTGAACCGTCCTGGAATTCTACCATAGAGTGGATTATGGATTGGGGGTGGATTACTACGTCTATTTGTTGGGCCTCCAGCCCGAAGAGCCATCTGGCCTCTATTATCTCCAGGGCCTTGTTTATCAAGGTGGCGGAGTCAATGGTTATCTTTTTCCCCATCTGCCACGTTGGGTGCCTGAGGGCCTGTTCAGGGGTGACGTCCTGGAGTTTTTCCCTTGGATACTCACGGAAGGGCCCACCCGAAGCGGTGAGGATTACCTTTCTTAATTCACTCCGCTGGCCGGCCAGGAGGGATTGGAAGATGGCGGAGTGTTCACTGTCCACGGGGAGCAGTTTTACGCCCATCTTACTGGCCAGGCTGGTCACAATTTCACCGGCCACTACCAGGGCCTCCTTGTTGGCCAGGGCTAGAGACTTCTTTTGTCTTATGGCGGCCAGGGTAGCGGGGAGGGCGGCCGCCCCGACTATGGCAGATAGTACGAAGTCTACGTCCTCCCCAGAGGCCAACTCCTCCAGGGAGTCTTCCCCGGCCAGTATTTCTACCGTGTTCGTTGGGACCTTTCTCTTCAGGAGGTGGTAGGATTCTTTATCCACGATGGCCACCCTGCTTGGGTGGAAAGCCGCCACCTGTTGGGCAAGTAGTTCCCAGTTCTGGTGGGTGGAAAGGGCCGTGACCCGGTAATCCCTGCCCAGGGAGCGGACTACCTCCAGGGCGTTCCTCCCGATAGAGCCTGTAGAGCCGAGGATGGCTATCCTTTTCATAATTTCGGATTTCGGATTTCGGATTTCGGATTGCGAAGTTCCAAGTTCCAAATTCCAAATCCGAAATTCAAAATTTTTCCTTTCATGACATGCTCTCTATCTCGTGGAGGAGCTGGCTTACCATCTCCGATTCAGGAATTTTCTTAACCCTTTCGCCCTTCTTGAAGAGGAGCCCGAAGCCGTGGCCTCCGGCTATCCCGATGTCACATTCCTGGGCCTCCCCAGGGCCGTTGACGGCACAGCCCATGATGGCTATCTGGAGGGCCTTTTTCTCGGGGGGCAGCTTGGCCTTCACCTCTTCCACTATCTTCACGAGGTCAATCTCGCATCGGCCACAAGTGGGGCAGGAGATGAGTTCCCAGCCCTCGTGTTCCCTGAGACCCAGGGCCTGGAGGATGTCCAGTCCTGCCTTTATCTCCTCATGGGGCCGGCCGGTGATGCTGACCCTGAGGGTATCTCCTATACCCTCGGACAGGAGGCCGCCTATGCCTATGGCAGATTTTATTAGGGAGCTGGAGGCTGGCCCCGCCGCCGTAACTCCCAGATGAAGGGGGTAATCGCACTGCCTGGCGACCTCTCTATAGGCCGCCATGGTGGTAGGGACGTCGGAGGCCTTCAGGGAGAGGACGATGTCCCTGAAGCCCAGGGACTCAAAGTGCTCGCAGTAGCGGAGGATGGTCTCTACCATGAGTTTAGCCAGCGGCTCCCCTTCCTGGCCGGGGGACTTGACGGAGCCGGAGTTAACCCCTATCCGTATTGGTATGCCCTTATTTTTAGCGGCCCGGACCACCTCTTCTACCTTAGCCTTGTCCTTCATGTTGCCCGGGTTGATGCGTATCTTGTCTACCCCCTGGGCTATGGCCTCCAGGGCGAGTTGAGGGCTGAAGTGGATGTCTGCCACCAGGGGGATGCGCGTCCGCCGCTTTATGTCTCCCAGACAGCGGGCGGCCTTGGGCGTGGGTACTGCCACACGGATAATCTCACAGCCCATCTCCTCTAGCTCTTTTATCTGGGCTGTGGTATCCCCTATATCCTCCGTGTGGGTCTTGGTCATGGACTGTATGGAGACAGGGGCATCACCACCTATCTGCACACAGTTTTTATCGGGAGTGGCCCCGCCACCCACGCGAACTGGCCGGGTACGTCGTCTTTCTATCATCTATCAGGTTTCAGCTTCAGTCCGTAGGGACGTATTGCAATGCGCCCCTACGCTGGACTGCCGAGGTAGTGGTAGGCAGAATTCAGTGTAGCCGCAGGCTTTAGCCTGCGACCAATAGCTGGACTGCCAAGGTAATAATAGGCGGAATTCCGTAGGTAGGGGCACGTTGCAACGTGCCCCTACTGTTCGCTATTATAGCCTCCCAGGTTGTCAGGTCAAATCAAAAAAATCAGGGCTTGTGGAGTGTATAGAGGCTGTTGCTTAACGTACTTGGGTCTTTAGGAAGAAAGATTACTGCGTCTG
>JASEHG010000157.1 GCA_030018855.1 Candidatus Brocadiaceae bacterium | reverse complement strand
CCCGCTCCTTGAGATGCCCCGCGTGGGTAACGTCATGTCATAATCATAAGAGAATATCTCCTGGCCGTCAAGAAAAAGCCTTACACTACCATCGGCATGGTAAAACTCTACCCGATAAGACTGCCCGGGAGATAGGTAGACGTCGGATTCTTGCAGACGCTGTCCGGAACGCTCCAGATAGCTTTTCTCTTGTGTGTCCGAGGTGGATTTGATTGCTAGGGAGACAAGAAAGAGGTCTGGGTTATCGGGAGCGGCCTTACTACCCCCGTTTGGGGCCTTGTTGGGGGTGGCCGATTCGGCCGAAGCCCTGTTGCCCCTTTCAATAGCACAAAGGATTGTCCCCCCTGCCGCCTGGGTTATTTTTGTTGAAAAGGCCAGCTTAATGTCCCCCACTTCTTCGGTTCCCTTTACGTCGTTGTAGGCGTAGCTGTCAGTAATCTTCCTGGCGAAGGAGGCAAAGGTGGCCGGGCTACTCCCAACAGTGGCAGAGTCGCCTTCAGGAGGGGACTCCCTGGGCGTCTTAAGCAAGAGGCTTGTATTAGAGGCGCCTTTCATAAATATATCTGTCTGCTTCCAGAGAAACCTCTCATAGGTCCAGGGTGGGACCAGTTCCTCCTTTGGTGCATGTCTGCTGTTGTAGACAGGTACCCAGAGTTCTTCCTGCACCTCTTTGGGCTTCTTGGCCACGTGGTTGTTGATGTACAGGTCCCCGCCGACTATCTGCAGTTCCTCTCCGGGCAGGCCTACCAGGCGTTTTATGTAGTTTTTGTGTTTCCTCTTGAGGCGGCTGGAGCCGCATTTCTTACACTTGAAACCCTCCACCCACTCCTGGTCCACCATCAGGTAGCCGCAGTCCTTACAGGTAACCTCTGCGAGGGGATATTTAAAGACCGCCACGTCCCACCGCTCTGGCTTGTTGAAACCATATATAAATTTGTTTACAAAGAGCCTGTTTCCACCATGAGAGCCGTCGTTACGAATATCTATGTTGAAGAGGCAGTTGGGGCAGGTGGCCGTGGTACTGTAGTGGTCTCTGGCGAAACTCCAACCGCAGTTGGGGCACGTTACGTCTTTATGGACCCCCAGGAGGGTTGGTGCCATAGAACCCGTGGGGATTTTAAAGGCCTCCACTACAAAATGTCTTATTAAGAGGGCAAGGAGGATGGAGAGGATTATCCACCGGAGGTTTTCCTTTATGGCCTCGTATCGTCCCCCCTTGCTGGGGGTGGCCTTGTCCCCTTCGGCGGGAGTGGCCCTGCCGCCCAGTGGGTATCCTACCCAGGCCAGTACCCTGGAGGCCAGGGCGGCATAGGTGTTACTGGTATCTTTTTTCTTACTCATGGGGCGTCAGCACAGAAAGGAACGCCTCCTGGGGTATCTCCACACTTCCCACGACCTTCAGCCTCTTTTTCCCCTCCTTTTGCTTCTCCAGCAACTTCCTCTTCCTGGTGATGTCCCCACCGTAACACTTGGCAGTAACGTCCTTCCTCATGGGTCTAATGGCCTCTCTGGCAATTATCCGGCTCCCAATGGCCGCCTGGATGACCACCTCAAAGAGGTGGCGTGGTATCTCCTCCCTGAGCTTTTTTGCAAGCTTTTTACCCTTGTAATAGGCCTGGTCCTTGTGGACTATGCTGGAGAGGGCATCTACCTTTTTGCCCCCGACCAGTATGTCCAGCCTTACCAGGTCCGCAGGGCGGTAACCCAGGAAGGTGTAGTCCATAGTCCCGTATCCCCTCGTGGCGGATTTGAGTTTGTCGTAGAAGTCAAATATCACCTCCGCCAGGGGCAACTCGTAGTTAAGGATTACCCTCTTTTCGCTCAGGTACTCGGTGCTGATGTACTTACCCCTGCGCTCCTCGCATATCTGCATCACTGTGCCGATGTACTCGCTGGGCAGGACTATCTTCATGGCCACTATTGGCTCCCTGAACTCCTCTATGTCTCCTTCCATGGGCACGTGGTCGGGGTTATCTATTTTATTTACCTCCCCTTTTTTATTCACTATCTCATAGGTAACGCTGGGGGCCGTCTGGATGATGTTGACGTTACTCTCCCTCTCCAGCCTCTCCTGTACCACCTCCATGTGGAGGAGTCCCAGGAAGCCGCAGCGGAAACCAAAACCCAGGGCCGGAGACCTCTCAGGCTCAAAGGTAAAGGAGGAGTCGTTTAGACTGAGTTTCTCAAGGGCCATCCTTAGTGGTACCAGGTCAGTATCCGCCGTAGGATAAAGCCCGCAGTACACCATAGGGAGGGGCCTCTGGTAACCAGGCAAGGCTACGCCGGCCCGGTTTTTATCGTGGGTGACCGTATCTCCTATCTCCACGTCATGGATAGATTTTATACTGGCCACCAGGTAACCCACCTCTCCAGTGTGCAGGGCCTCTACAGGAGACATCTTTGGCTTGAAGACCCCCACCTCCGTTACCTCAAACGACATCTGGGTCTTCATCATATAAATCCTGTCCCCCGCCCTGAGTGAGCCGTCAAAGACTCGCAGATAGACGACTACGCCCCTATAATCGTCGTATACGGAGTCAAAGATGAGTCCCCTCAGGGCTCCCTGGGAGTTGCCCTTGGGAGGGGGAAGCCTCTCAATGATAGCCTTGAAGAGTTCATCAACGCCCAGCCCTGACTTGGCACTGACCTTGATTACATCTCTGGGGAGCATCCCCAGGGTCTTCTCCATCTCCTCAATAACCTCCACGGGTCTGGCCTGCTGGAGGTCTATCTTGTTCAGTACCGGGATGATTTCAAGATGCTTTTCTATGGCCAGATAGGCATTGGCAACGGTCTGGGCCTCTACCCCCTGTGCGGCATCCACCAACAGTAGTGCCCCCTCACAGGCTGCCAGACTGCGAAAGACCTCGTAGCTGAAATCCACGTGCCCAGGGGTATCTATAAGGTTCAGCACGTAGTCCTTGCCATCTTTTTTGTAGTTCATGGTCACGGCGCTGGCCTTGATGGTTATACCCCGCTCCCTCTCCAGATCCATGTCGTCCAGTACCTGCTCCCTGAACTCCCTGGAGCTGACGGTCTGGGTACTCTCCAGTAGCCTGTCGGCCAGGGTACTCTTGCCGTGGTCAATGTGGGCGATGATGCAGAAGTTTCTAATCCTGTCGGTATACATGGTTTATCCTTCGTTACACTCGGGACATATCTAAAACATTACAAATTAACAGAAAAGGGGGTTGAAGTCAATTCACATGGGCTGAGTGCATCCTTGATTTTGTACCCTGAATTCTGTATCCTGAGTCATGACTACGGTGGAGAATACAGCCAGAAACAACCCCTCCCTCTCTGTGGTAATCCCCCTCTATAACGAGGAAGGGAGTGTGGGGGAGCTTTACCAGAGGCTCAAGAAGGTGCTGGACGGCCTGGGCAAGGAGTACGAAATCCTCTTTGTTAACGACGGCAGTACCGATGGCACAGGGGGGGTACTTAAGGGGCTCTTCCAGAGAGATGGACGGGTGAAGGTAGTTGAACTGCGGACCAACTTTGGTAAGTCCCCTGCCCTTTCTGCCGGTTTTGACCATGCGCAAGGGGACGTAATCCTCTCCATGGATGGGGACCTCCAGGACTGCCCAGAAGATATACCCCTCTTCCTTGAGAAGATAGACGGGGGCTACGACGTGGTCAGCGGGTGGAGACAGCAGAGGGACATACCCTTCTTCACCCGAAAACTCCCCTCCAGGGTGGCCAACTGGATGATTGCAAGGGTTACAGGGGTGGACCTCCACGACTTTGGCAATGCCTACAAGGCCTACAGGAAAGAGATAATAAAGGACGTGAAGATTTACGGCGACCACCACCGCTTCATCCCCGCCCTTGCAAAGAGTATTGGCGTAAACATAGCAGAGATACCCGTAAGGAATGATCCCAGACGCCATGGACAATCCAAATACGGACTGGAAAGGATTTATAAGGTATTCTTTGACATTATTACCGTGAAATTCCTCATGAGCTATTCCACCCGTCCCATGCACATCCTTGGGCCTATAGGGAGCTTCTTCGGTCTTGTGGGTATTTTTCTCGGCATGAGGCTGGCCTATCTGAAAATCATGTATGGCGATAAGCTGGGCACCAAGGTCTCCCTCTCCATATGCGTCCTCTGCATACTCCTGGCCGTACAGATTATCACCTCTGGACTCCTGGCCGAACTCCTGGTAAGAATCTACCACGAGTCCCAGGGTAAGCCCATATACGTCATCAAACGAGTCCTGGAGCACGGCCCCTCTTAAACCTTTGAACCCTTGAACCTTTGAACTCATGAAACTGTACCTGAACCTGGCCAAACACATCCTGTATCATAACCTGGGCTGGATACCCTACCCCTCCATCTGCACCTACCTCATAACGTGGCGGTGCGAACTGAACTGCTTTATGTGCAACATACCCGGCCTCCAGGACAAGACGGAACTGGATACACAACAGGCGAAGTCCCTCTTTGGGCAATTCAAGGGGCTGGACGTGGTGAGGATTACTGGAGGTGAACCCTTTGTCAGAAAAGACCTGGAGGAGATAGTAGAGCATATCCTTACCCACTGTGGTACCAGTACGGTGGTACTTAATACCAACGGCTAC
>JASEHG010000156.1 GCA_030018855.1 Candidatus Brocadiaceae bacterium | reverse complement strand
GTCACATCTTCAAGATGGATAGTGACCCAGCCTTCGTGTCTGAGAACCTGCCAAAGGAGGGCTGGTACACGAAGACCGCCGACAAGTTAAGAACAGGCCTAGCGGGTAAGAGGCTTTGCCTGGATTATGCAAAGGATTGTGAGGAACTAAAGAAACCTTACAGGACACACCTTAAGAAAGGGGGTCACCTCCCCAACAGGGTCATAGCCCTGTGTCACGGCATAAGCGATATGCTCAAGATGGGCGATTACCCGCTGGCAAAGTATACGGTAGAAAAGACAAAGAAGGGGAAGGACTCGTCTAACGTGGACTTCTCTGCAAAGAAGGTCAAGGACCTCACGGCCTCGCCCAATTTCTCTGCACGGCAGATTGCAGTGAGCTTTTTCGTCCTCTCCCATTACGTTACCGATGTACATATGCCCCTCCACTGTGACCTCAGGGATTTTACGGTGGGCCGGGAATCCGATAGGCGACTGCCAAGGGACATCCATCCTCTCATAGAGGCGTTTTGGGAGGAGAGTTTCCCCGCAAAGGAAAATCTCATCCTCACCCGCTACCGGAACGAGTCCCTTGATAAGATACTGATCAAGGGGTTACCAGAGAATAGCCTTATAGAACTGGACAAAGAGGGGTCAAAGTATGCCCTGAAGGACGATGTTGAGATACGTCTGAAGGGGGACGAGTGGAACGAGATGGTCTACACCGCCAGGGTATCCTATGCAGTGGCACGGAAGTGGATTAGAGAGGGGTATGACTGGAAAGGGAATATGCCCAAGGGTAAAGACCCCGAACGGCAGGCCCGTTCCCTGGGGGAACTCGTCCATTCAGATAAGGGCCTCGGAGACGGTAGGTTTGTGGAGGAGTTTAAGGACGTAACTAATCGCATATTCCACGATGCGGTGAGGTCTGTCGCCAGACTGTGGTACCATACCTGGCAGAAGTTTGTGGAGTAGGGCAGGTCTACTCAATAGAGATTGGGTTGGGTCCAGACGTAAGGACAGACCTTCAGGTCTGTCCTTACTACTGTGGACAGGTTTAAAGACCTGTCCCTACAGCAAAGGTAGGGTGCGTCAAGACGCACCCTACGGCTATTTTAAACAAAATTCTTCAGTCACTTCCCCTTCGCTACGCTCAGGGCTTCGGCTCAAATGACATGTGAGTGGGGTTTTTCAGAGGTCTCACATTGACTCAGCGGGCAGTAAAAAAAGGTAGGTAGGGGAAAGAGAAAGATTCGTTCTTGTTTCCTGTCTACTGTATTCTGTCTACTGGTTTTTCGCCCTCTCCACCCTCGCCGCACACACCTTATATTCCGGGGTCATGGTGATATTGTCATAGGCCTCTACGGTCAGGCGGTTGGCGGCGGCCTCGGCGTAGTGCATGGGCATCCAGATGACGCCCTCCTTTATATCAATTACCTTGGCCCTGGCCAGCACCTCTCCGCGGCGGGAGGTTACCTTTACCATATCTCCATCTTTGATACCATACATATCGGCGTCAAAGAGGCTTATCTCCACAAAACATTCGGATTCTACCTGGGTACACCCGGCACTGCGGCGGCTCATGGTGCCAGCGTTATATTGGGCGAGGGTGCGGCCCGTAGAGAGGATTAACGGGAATGCGTTGTCCGTCTTTTCTGCCGGTGGACGGCAGGGCGGTGCGTAGAACTGCCCCAACCCCCGGCTGAAGGTGTCTTTGTGCATGTACTGTGTGCCTGGGTGGTCTTTAGTGGGACAGGGCCACTGGAGACCCACCTTCTCTATCCTGTCGTAGGAGATTCCCCCAAAGAGTTTGGGTGCAAGGGCGGCTAGTTCGTCCCATACCTCGCTGGGGTGGTTATATTGCGTGGGATAACCCATCCTGGTGGCAAGCTCACAGATAATCTGCCAGTCGGGCCTGGAACTGCCTATGGGTTCAACCGCCTTCCTTACCCGCTGTACCCTCCGCTCGGAGTTACTAAAGGTCCCGTCCTTCTCGGCGGCCGAGGCGGCGGGGAGGATTACATGGGCGTATTTGGCCGTCTCGTTAAGAAATATGTCAACCGCCACGACTAGCTCCAGTTTTTTGAGTCCACTTACGATGTGCTCTTGATTAGGCTGACTCATGACAGGGTCTTCACCCATAATGAGAAGGGCCTTAAGTTTTCCATCATTGGTGGCGTTAAACATCTCAGGGGACATCAGGCCCTTGACGGCGGGTAATTTTACACCCCATGCCTTCTCAAATTTCTCTCTAGCGGCAGGGTCGTCCACCATCTGGTAGCCGTGGAATTTATCAGGCATGGTGCCCATGTCACTGGCGCCCTGGACGTTGTTCTGTCCCCTCAGGGGGTTCACGCCCGTACTGGGTCTTCCTATGTGCCCGGTGAGCATGGCCAGGTTGGCTATGGTACGGACGGTCTCCGTGCCGCAGACGTGTTCCGTGATTCCGAGGGTGTAGAATATGGCGCCCTTGTCCGCCCTGGCGTAAAGTCGTGCGGCCTCTTTTATGTCTTTGGCAGGGATGCCAGTTATCCTCTCTGCCTTTTCAGGGGTAATATCCTTACAGTAGGTCTTAAGGGCCTCAAAGCCCTCCGTCCTGGTGCGGACAAATTCCTTGTCCTCCATCTCCTCTGAGATAATGACGTTCATTATGGCATTGAGGAGGGTACAGTCAGTCCCTGGCCTTAGCTGTAGGTGGTATTGGGCCCTCTCGGCCAGCCATATCTTCCTGGGGTCGGCCACGATGAACTTGGCGCCCCGTCCGAGGGCGGCCCTCATCTGTAGCCCTATGATTGGATGTGCCTCTGTGGGGTTGGCCCCCAGGAGGAAGAGTACGTCCGCATAGGGTATCTCCCCTATGGAGTTGGTCATAGCACCACTACCGAAGCTTGCGGCCAGACCGGCCACGGTGGGGGCGTGTCAGGTACGGGCGCACATATCCACGCTATTGGTCCCCACCACTGCACGGGCGAACTTCATCATCAGGTAGTTCTCCTCGTTAGTGCACCTGGCGGAACCAATGCAGGCTATGGCCTGTGGACCGTGTTTCTTCTTTATTTCCAGTAATTTGGAGGCAACGAGGCCCATCGCCTCCTCCCAACTGGCCTCCCGTAGGGGCAATTCATGAATTGCCCCTACATTCCGTATCAGGGGTTGGGTGAGGCGGTCAGGGTGGTGGACGAAGTCGTATCCGAACCGTCCCTTTATGCAGAGGTTCCCGTTATTTGGTACCGTGCCCACCTCGGAGGTTACCTTTACCAGCTTACCCGTTCTGGTATTGACATTGAGGAATAGGTTACAGCCAACTCCGCAGTAGGCGCAGACGGTCTGGGTCTTTTTGAGTTCCCAGTTCCTACCCTTGCCCTCTGCCTGTTTCTCCCTGAGTGCCCCCACTGGACAGGTGGAGACGCACTGCCCGCAGAACTCACAGGTAGTCCCCAGCAGGGTATCGCCATAGGCCGGACCTATAACGGTATCAAAGCCGCGGTTTATGAAGTCCAGGGCCTCGGCCTGTTCCACCTCATCACATATCCTTACACATCGCCCGCAGAGGATACACTTGGAGTCATCTCTTAGTATCATGGTGTTGGGGTCCGGGGCTATGCCCCTCTGGGGCGACCTGAAGAACCTGCTCTCTTTTATACCGTATTCATAGGCCAGGTCTTGCAGGGTACAGGTGCCGCATTTGTCGCAGGTCATGCAGTCCAGTGGGTGGTCGGATAGGATGAGTTCCAGGATGAAGCGGCGGGTATCCATTACCTTCTTGGTATTGGTCCTGACCACCATACCTTCCTGTATCTCTAAAGAGCAGGCGGTCTGGAGGGTACGGGCCTTCTCCACCTCTACCAGGCATACCCTGCATGCCCCGAAGGGTTTCAGCCTGGGGTCGTGGCAGAGGGTGGGTATCTTTATCCCTATTCTACTGGCCACCTCCAGGATGGTCTGCCCTGGGGCGGCCTCAACTGGTCTATCATCAATGGTGAGCTTAACCTTCTGCACCAGTGTTCCTTTCTATTTTTATTTAAACTTAAACATAACACTTTGGGTCTTCTTGGTCAAGGTGAGAATCTAAGGGATTTCCCCTTGCTATTTGTTGGGTCTAGAGGGTAAATTAATCCATCTGCCTGAGGCAGACAGGAGGAAAAAGGGTGAAAACAGTAAAAGAAATTCAGGAGATTCTCAAGACCCACAAAGAAGAACTCAGAAAGAAATATGCAGTAAAAGAAATCGGGATATTCGGCTCTTACGTAAAGGGTCAGCAAAGGAGGAAAAGCGACATTGACATTCTCGTTGAATTTGAGGAGATTCCTGACCTCTTAAAGTTTATTGAACTTGAAAGGTATCTCCAGAGATTTTTGGGACATAAAGTGGACCTGGTTAGAAAGCAGGCCTTACGGGCCGAGTTGAAGGATGCAATATTACGGGAAACAGTGGTGATATGAAGAGAAGTCATAAACTTTTTCTCAAAGATATACTGGATTGCATCAGCAAGATTGAGGAATTTGCAGGGGGTATGAGCTTTGACGAGTTTGTTAAGGATGACAAAACAAGTAGCGCAGTAATAAGAAAACTTGAGATAATAGGTGAGGCAACAAAGAATGTGCCCAGGGATGTAAGGCAGAGA
>JASEHG010000155.1 GCA_030018855.1 Candidatus Brocadiaceae bacterium | reverse complement strand
TGCAACGTGCCCCTACAACTGTTTAAACCGGCTAGAGTTAGGCAAATTTAAAAGCCACCCTCCCCCTTCCCCCTCCCATCAAGGGAGGGGGAGAAGTTAAGGGAACTACTAGACTTTTTCAGAGTTCCCATGTCTGCTTACTCATAGTCCAGTATCACTATCTCTGGTGAATTGGGGAGACTGCCCTTACCGAGTTTTAGTGTGTTCCCCCCTGCCTTGCGGACATTAGTTTTGTCTTTAATGAAATGCTTGGTGCTGTACAATGTGAAGGTGCAGAGGGGGGTCTTGTAGTGCATGGGGATAGCAATCCTGGGTTTGAGTTGTCCCAGGACATCGCTTGCCTGGAAAGGGTCTAAGGTAGTAACTCCGCCTATGGGGATCAGTAAGACGTCAATCTCCCCCAGGGCCGTGATTTGCTCCTCAGAAAGGAGGTGGCCGAGGTCTCCCATGTGGACAATCCTTAACCCTTCTAGCTGGAAAACGAATATAGAGTTGGGACCGTCCTTCTTACCCCCTTTATTGTCGTGGTACGTAAAGACGTTGGAAATGGTAACGTCTTTTACGGTCTCCTCTATCCTTTCCCAGTCCTTGCCGTCCGTGGTAAGCCCTCTGATAACCTTAGGTCTACTACGATAGGGCCTGACGTAGTTATGGTCAAAGTGTTCGTGACTTATGGTAATTATATCGGGCATCACCTCTGGCAGGGGATAGCCGGTCTCTTCTCCCAGGGGGTCTGTAAGTATCTTCGTGCCTTGAGAGGACTCAATGAGAAAACAGGAGTGGCCGAACCACTTTATCGTCACCTCACCAAAAGAGAGACTACTCCAGAAAACTATAAAGACAAACAGTAGTAGGGGCAGGTTTAAAACCTGCCCGTACTTAGCCAGGTTAAATCCACCTTGTGCATGACAGGCAGTCTTTTTCATCCAGTAACCCTCTTTTTCCTAGTTAAAAGAATTGTAAATTGAAGATTGGTCCGCCTTAGGCGGATCAAAATTTAAAATTTCCAATTTACAATATGGTTTTATTCCTAATCCCTACCCCCTACTCCCTAATCCCTATTTTAATACCTGTACCTCTGGGCGATGGGCATCCTGCGGCCAGAACCAAAGGCCTTAGAGGTAATCCTCAGGCCAGGAGGGGACTGCTTCCTCTTATACTCATTTCTATCCACCATCTCTATTACCTGCCTGACCAGGGCCTCCCCGTAGCCAAGGGAGACTATCTCCTCCAGTTCCTTGGCCTCCTCTACGTAGGCCTTTAATATACCATCCAGGGTCGGATAAGGGGGCAGTGTATCCTGGTCCGTCTGGTTAGGCCGTAGTTCGGCCGAGGGGACCTTCTCTATACTGTTCCTGGGGATGACCTCCCGTTCCCTGTTAATGTACTGTGCCAACTGGTAGACCATAGTCTTAGGCACGTCGGCCATCACGGCGAACCCCCCGCAGAGGTCGCCGTAGAGGGTGCAGTATCCACAGGCCAGCTCAGACTTGTTCCCCGTTGCCACCAGCAGATGGCCAAACTTGTTGGACAGGGTCATAAGGATACTCCCGCGAATCCTGGCCTGGAGGTTCTCCTCTGCCGTACCAAAAGGAATCCCCTTAGCCTCTTCTTTAAAGGACTCTACGTACCTCTCATAGATGGGTTGAATGGACATTAGTTTCAATGGTATGCCAAGGTTTTGAGTCAGTTCCCTGGCATCCTCCACACTCCCTCTGGAGGAGAACTGGGAGGGCATGGAGACCCCTACCACGTTCTCCTTGCCCAGGGCGGCCACGCTCAGACACGCCACCACTGCGGAGTCTATGCCGCCGCTGAGGCCCATTATAGCAGACTTGAACCCGCACTTCCTTGCATAATCCCTTAACCCCAGCACCAGGGCCTTGTAGACGGATTCTATGGGGTCTGCCTCTAGGGCCGTTATTGCCTTCAAGGGGGCCTTGAGGTCAACTACCACCAGGTCTTCTTCAAAATCTCCGGCCCTGGCCACCACCCTGCCCCAGTTGTCTATTACACAACTCCCTCCCTCATAGATGAGTTCGTCGTTCCCCCCTACCATGTTCACGTATACCAGCTCGGTGTTATAGAGGCCTGCCCTCTGGGAGAGGGTCTTGAGCCTGGTCTTGTGTTCTTCAAAGGAATAGGGGAAGGCGGCCATGTTTATTATCATCCTTGCCCCCTGGGCAATGATTGAACGGGTGGGGCCTGCCTCCCTCAATAATTCTTCCCCTAGTGTAATGCCTATCTTCCTCCCCATAAACTCTATAATGGAGACGGCGGGGTCTGACTCAAAATATCTGGCCTCGTCAAATACGTCGTAGGTAGACAGCAGGAACTTGTGGTGTATGGAGAAGACCTTTCTATCCTTTACGAAGGCCACTGCGTTATAGAGGGGTTTCCCGCCCTTTGGGTTACGGGTGTCTACGAAACCAATAAGTGCGGCCGCGCCCGACACCCCATCCGCCAGCCTCTCCAGGGCCTCCAGGTTGTCCTGAACCACCCCCGGGTGCTCAAGGAGGTCCTTGGCGGGTGAACCCATCAGCGCCATCTCTGGGAAGACCACCAGGTCGGCCCCCTTCTCCCTGGCCTTCTCAATGAAAGAGGCTATCCTCTGGACGTTCTCCTTAAAGGCGGCCACCGTGGGGTTAATTTGGGCTAGGGCGATTTTCATTTTTTGTATTGTACCATCTTTTATTCGCAACTACCCGTTACTTCAATCTCAGTCTACCACATCCTTACTTGCTGGATAACAATCTCCCACCTTCATTGCCTTAGCTCACCCCCTCCTCAGCCCCTCCTCCGTCTGCCTCTTTAGTTCCTCCAGCCTCTGGCTCTTTTGGACGGGGTATCCGCCTAGACCTGCAGTGGGCGAAGCGAATCTGGCGGACTCTATCCTCAGCCTCTTTAGCCCTTCGGGCAGATGGGAGAGGGATTCTAACGTCCTGCCCTGTATGTCTTTCAAATCTGGCAGTTCCTTGCAGAGCTTACCCTTGTGCATTATCGGTTCAAGGAGGGGTTGCCCTCCAATGTCCTCCCCCTCCACGCCGATAACATCCTCTTTGTAAATTCCTCTGTGGTTAAGGAAACGATAGACCTGTTTACTGGAGGGGTAAAAGACCTTGTCCTCACTGAACTTCATCCTGGGGACGTGCCGTCCGTAACGTTCCTGTTCCACCAGTTTATAAATGCCCCCCAGGGCTGGCTGGTCCCTGGAGGTAACCATCTCGGTGCCGACGCCAAAGGTGTCTATGGGGGCATCGTTTCGCATCAGCTCATCTATCCTGTCCTCGTTGAGGTCTCCGCTGGCCATAATCTTGACATGCCCCAGGCCAGCATCATCCAGGATTTTTCTGACCCCCTTGCTCAGGGATAACAGGTCTCCGCTGTCCAACCTCACGGCCAGGAGCTTGTCGCCTATGTTTAGTTCCCTGGCAAGTTGAGCGGCCCGCAGGGTGTCGTAGGTATCAATGAGGAGTGCCGTGTCCTCCGGGAAGGCCCTGTGAAAGGCACGGAAGGACTCCTCCTCCGTATCAAAGGCCATGACCCAGGAGTGGGCCATCGTACCCAGGACGGGGATACCCAGTTGCTGGCCTGCCAGGACGTTAGAGGTAGAGCGGCATCCCCCTATGAAGCAGGCCCTGGCCGCAAGCACTGCCGCCTGCGGGCCGTGGGCCCTCCTGCTTCCGAAGTCCACCACCTCCCTCCCCCTGGCCGCAAGCACCACCCTGACCGCCTTGGAGGCTATGAGGGTCTGGAAATTTATGGTGGCCAGCAGGTAGGTCTCCACGAGCTGGGTCTCTATTATCGGGGCCGTTATCCTTAGAAGGGGCTCTTCGGCAAATACGGGCGTACCCTCCGGGATGGCGAAGACCTCCCCGCTGAAGCGAAATTTTTTTAGGTAACTAAAGAAGTCCTTGTGGACGTGTTTAAAGGCGGGGTGATGTCTTATGTACTCTATGGCCTCCCTGGAGAAGCGGAGGTGTGTGAGGTAATGCAGGGCCTGTTCAAGCCCGGCGGCTATGAGGAAAGGACGGTTTTCGGGTAACCTCCTGATAAAGAGCTCAAAGGTGGCAGGGTGGTTCATATCGTTCTGGAGGTAACCTGCCGCCATAGTGAGTTGATAGAAATCAGTTACCAACCCAAGGTTATCCTCATTTATGAATAAGGGTTTTGGCTCCCTCAAGGGCCACTCCTCTGTTGGCACGTAATGTTTTAAATGTCACCCTGAGCGGAGCGAAGGGTCTCTCCTTGGAGATTCTTCGCTTCGCTCAGAATGACATCCATGAAAAGGCTAGCTATGTCAAGAATTTTTTTCCTTAAATGTGTCAAGGAGGAACGCCCTGCGGGCGTAGTGTCCCTGACACATTCTTTGAGTATAATGGGTCTTCTGGCCGAGCAGAGGCTCGGCCCTTATAAACTTCTTTGTCTTTTGACCTAAAATGATAAAGTACCATACATCCATTCGTCCTCTAAAAAGGGACAATAGGTCAATCGGTCTGGGGCTGCCCAATCAGATACAAGGGTCTCTATAGGACCAGTCATTCTCAGGAGCTTGCCCCTACCCTATCACAGGGTTTAGTGTCTTTGTCGTTCTTTGAAAGCATATGGTATATGTGCTTG
>JASEHG010000154.1 GCA_030018855.1 Candidatus Brocadiaceae bacterium | reverse complement strand
GGCGGACCTGGCCCAGCCCACCACATGCACCCCCATTAACGAGGGAGTTGCGGAGGCAGTAGGGGCGGGGTAACCCCGCCCCTACTACTTTTATGTCTGTCCTTCACAGGAAGCGGACGGGTCTTTATGCCTGTCCCTACTATGAGGAACTGAATGGACCCAAGAACCCTACTCCTTGTGCTGGCCGTTCTTTTTACAAACATCCTCTCCAGGTTCTACGGTTTTTGGGTCATTGCAAGGCTGGATACCCACCGGAAGAAGGACCTGTTCTTCTGGCCTGCTATCTTAATACAACTGCTCGTTCCATTATCCCTGCCGAAAGAACACCCCTGGCTCAAGTGGCTCCTGTTGTGCAACACCTGCTTCCATGTCTTCAAGCTCATTGATTATTACTACAGGTACGAGTCCCTCCCCGAGAAAGACAGAAATTTTAAGAGATTTTTTCACTCCTTTGAGTGTCTCTATACTGCAGATATAAGGAAAAGCTTTGTCACAAGCCCCCTGACCCCCCCTGCAGGGAATGGAGGTAGGGGGGATTTTTACCGGGGGTTGTTATACCTGGCCTTGGGGACGACATTCCTGCTCCTGAATCGCCACTCTGGATGGTGGAGACTCTCCCCCCAGCTTGATTATCTTACACTCGGCGTAGAGTATTATTTACTGTGTGTGGGACTAGTTGACCTGGGTGTAGGTATCCACAGGATGATGGGCTACGAGGTGGAAGGTTTCTTCCACGAACATATCAGGGCCTGCTCTCCCGGGGAGTTCTGGGCCAGGTGGAACGTGCCGGTCCATGAGTGGCTAAGGGACAACGTCTATAAGAGAGTCGGAGACCGGCGGCACCCCTATCGTGGCCTGTTTGCCACCTTCCTCTTCAGCGGCCTATTCCACGAGTACATCATAAGCCTGGCCTCCAATACCCTGAACGGCTTCATGGTGGCCTATTTTATGACACAGTTTGTCTGCGTGGTTTTCTCTATCTCTCTTCACCGTTTCTTGAATCAGTACCTCCCAGACTATTCAAGGATGAGGCTAACCAGGCCCTTTCTGGGTGTAAAATGGCTACTGACACTCTTCTGTATCCTCCTCCCCGTCTCCCTTTTCATCCACAACTTCAAGAAGGTCTTCCCCCTGCATACCTTTTAGACATCAGGTCCTTAGATTGAGATGGACTTTTAGGGCCAGGTCTACCTTTCCCATGGCCTCCTCTGACAAAGTCTTGAGCGTCTTTATTACCCTTTTTTTATCTATCGTCCTGATCTGGCTGGCATTCACTATGCTTTTGTCTTTGAGGCCGCCCTCTCCGGCAGATACCTCAACGCATATGGGGAATACTGCCTTCTTGGGGTCGTACGAGGTAACGGGAACCACGGTCACTTGGGGAGAGCATTTATTGGCGATATTGTTTGAGATTATAAGGCAAGGACGAGTTTTCCCCATCTCTGACCCCACGGTGGGGTCTAGGCTAACCACGACCACCTGTCCCCGCATGGGAAAGTTTGACAAGGTTATTCTTTCTCCCAACCTTCAAGGTCTACCCCGGAGAATTCGCCAAGCAGTTGGGCGTTTTCCTTTGCCAGGTATTGGTAGGACTCAACCAATTTTTGCCTTAACTCTTCCTGGCGGATTTTTTCCATCCCATCCACGAGGAACTTGCGGGCAAGGGTCGTGGCCTTCGTGTCCTTTTCTCGGGACAAGTCCCTTAATTGTTGCAGGAGGTCCTTCGGAAGCCGCAGGTTCAGACTAGAGAAGGCCTTTTTATCTTTATGTGCTGGGGTATGCACCTTTCACTCCTTGTTAAAAAGACAACGTAGTTTTCTTTGTTGTATTTTATAATGCTATCACAGAATGTCAATAAAATTGTTCAAATTTTTGTTACATAATTTTATGTTCAAAAGTGCTTAAAGTGTTAGTAAAAAGGTTTGTGCAACAACTTCATTCCCTGGCGGATTGGAATTTTTAAGGCCCCGGTATTTACAATAAAGCCTTTTTTCAGTACCATCTTATCTCTGTCTTTTTGAGTTTATCGGCTTTGGAGACAAGGAGGCAAGAGAACGATGGAAAGAACTGGCCGAGTAATGCCCTCATTAATACTAGCCATTGCACCCGCCTTTTTGACCCTTTTTCTTGGGTTGTTTCTCTCCCTGGAATCTACTGCGTTGGCAGAGTGGGGTACGGCGGATAGTGAGGGTACGATATACGTAGCCCACTGGACCCATACCCCGGAAGACTGTCCCGGGAGGAGTAGAGAGGGGGCAAAGATGCTTAGCGACTTCTGGGCAAGCCGCGACGAGGCCGCCAGGAAGGGGGTTAAAATCCTTGGCGCCTATGTTACCGTAACGGAGCACGACTATTACATTATTGTCCAGGCCAGAGACTATGCCGCTGTGGTGGAGTTCTTTTTGCCCCTCGTGCCCACCCAGACGGGCTCCTTCAGGCCCGTCCTGCCTATGGAGGAGTGGCTAAAGATAAATCAGCCAAGGTAGTATCTAGTAAGCAGTAGGGAGTAGGCAGTAAGCAGTAAAAAAGTCTTCTTTCTTACTGCCTACTTCTTTTTTACCTTCTAGTTCGCCTTAGACGGGCCATAAATACACCCTTTTTTTCGGGAGTTTATCTGGTAGAATTTAGGTGTTATGCCCAAAGGTACTATTCAGACTTTAACGAAGGACAAAGAATCCCTTGCAAAGGAATTGGTGGCTGTTGCCTATCTTGAAGGGGATTTTGACCTTAGCTCAGGAAAGAAAAGTAAATACTTTTTTGACAAATACCTCTTTGAGGCCGAACCAAAACTCCTCGGACTGGTGACAGAGTATCTCCTGGAAATGATACCCCCTGGCACCCAGAGACTGGCAGGAATGGAGATAGGGGCGATACCTCTGATAACGGCCTTGTCTCTAAAGAGCGGTATCCCTTTTGTCATTGTAAGAAAGACCAAGAAGTCCTATGGGACGGCCCGTTTGGTTGAGGGTGGGCTTAGCCAGGGAGATGTTGTTGTTCTTGTTGAAGATGTGGTTACCACCGGCCAACAGGCCCTGAGGGCAGTTAAAGTCCTCCAGGAAGGAGGGGCTAAGGTGACAAAGGTTATCTGCGTAATAGACCGGGAAGAGGGAGGCAGAAAGAATATAGAGGCTGAAGGACTCAGCTTTGAGGCCCTGTTTACAAAGACGAGCCTGGGCATATAATCCTATTGCAAATTGCAGATTACAAATTTGTAATTTGCAATTTGAAATTTGCAATTCTTTGTGCGGGAATAAAGTTTGGAAGAAAAATCCATTACATTCCACGATCCTCTAGTAGGGCGCTACGCCAGCCCTGAGATGGTCCGTGCCTTTTCGGAGAGGCGGAAGCACGTCCTCTGGAGGCGGCTGTGGATTGCCCTTGCAGAGGCAGAGCACGAGCTCGGCCTCCCAATGGTCTCAAGAGACCAGATAGAGGAGATGCGCCTGCACGTAGAGGACATAGACTATGAGAAAATCAGGGAGATAGAGGCAAGGATAAGACACGAGGTCATGGCCCACCTCCATGCCTACGGCCTCCAGTGTCCCAGGGCCAAGCCCATCATCCACCTGGGGGCCACGAGTGCCTATATCCTGGACAATGCAGACCTGGTAATCATCCGTGATGGGCTGGAGGTCCTCAGGCGAAGACTGGTAGGGGTGATAAACGAGCTTGCCCGGCAGGCCTTCAGTCACCGTTCCCTGGTAACCGTGGCCTTCACCCATTACCAGCCTGCCAATCTCACCACGGTAGGTAAGCGTATCAGCCTCTGGCTACAAGATTTTGTCCTGGACCTCGGGGAACTGGAGTTCAGGCTTCAAAATTTGAGGTTCCACGGGGCCAGGGGGGCAGTGGGCACCCAGGCCAGTTTTATGGCCCTATTTGATGAAGAGGAGAAGGTAAGGGCCCTGGAGGGCCTGGTGGCGGAAAAGATGGGCTTCAAGGAGTCCTACCATCTGGCAGGACAGACCTATCCCAGAAAGGTAGATGCCCAGGTGCTGGCCTGCCTCTCAGGGATTGCCCAGTCTGCCCACAAGATGACCAACGACATCAGGTTACTCCAGAACCTCAGGGAGATGGAAGAACCATTTGAGACGGAACAGGTCGGCTCCTCCGCCATGCCCCAGAAACGGAACCCTATGCTTTCAGAGAGGGTAGCGGGCCTGTCCAGATACGTCATCTGCTCCAGCCTCAACCCCGCCTTCACGGCGGCCAGCCAGTGGTTTGAGAGGACCCTTGACGATTCCTCTAACCGCCGATTGAGCCTCCCAGGGGCCTTCCTGGCCACAGAGTCCCTCCTCAACCTGGTCCACAATATTGCCACCGGCATGACTGTTTACCCCAAGATGATTGACCGCCACATCAGGGAAGAACTCCCCTTCCTGGCCATGGAACGTGTCCTGATGGAGGCCACTAAAGTTGGGGGCGATCGCCAGTTACTCCACGAACGCCTGAGGGTACATGCGATGGAGGCTACCAGGGTCGTAAAGGAGGAGGGAGGGGAAAACGACCTCCTGGAGAGGATAGCCAGTGACCCTACCTTCTCTGCCGTCAAGGAGAGGCTACCCAGCCTCCTTGAACCCAGAAATTTCATCGGCAGGGCCCCACAGCAGGTGGAGGAATTCTTGAGGGGGGTTGTGGA
>JASEHG010000153.1 GCA_030018855.1 Candidatus Brocadiaceae bacterium | reverse complement strand
GTTTTACTGCCAGGAGGATGCACCCTGCCTTTTCGGGTACGTCCCCACCTCTGGTAACAAATTTTACCCCTAATTCCTTCACCAGTTCCTTACAGCGGGCAGTATTGATGTCATTAATTACAAAATCCCCTGGCCTAGTTAGCCCTGCCTTAAGGATACCCCTCAGGAGGGCCTCCCCCATCTTCCCTGCACCGATGAGACCAAAGCCTTCTCTAATCATGCGTTTCTCCTGGATTTTGGAACGCTGAATCGCAGGCTAAAGCCTGCGGCTACATTTTTATCCTCATCCCCTGGGCCATCTTTATCTCCCTGGCATGGTTCACCGTCCAGGCAGTGCGATGGGTTACCACGTCAATTAACGTGCTGGCAGAGGGGAGACCCGTCCCACTCTTCTTAGCCCCTCCGAAGGGGAGGTGTACCTCCGCCCCTATGGTGGGCAGGTTCACGTAGCCCAGGCCGTATTCGCACCTCTCCCTAATCTCCCTGGCCTTGCGGTAGTCTTCCGTAATTACAGAGACTACCAGCCCGTAGTCCGTATCATTATGTACCGCTATGGCCTCCTCCAGGTCTTTTACGGGGATGATGGCCACGTGGGGGCCAAAGACCTCTTCTCTCAGTACCACGCTCTTTGGGTTAGGTTTTGTCCTATAAACAAAAGGTGACAAGAAGTATCCCTTATCATATTGCGGTCCTTTTAGCCTGCCTCCGTCCAGGAGCACATCTCCCCCCTCTTTCTTGGCCAGTTCGTTATACTGGAGGATTTTATTCATCTGGGTCTCGTTTATCACGGGGCCTGTAAAATTGTCAGGGTCAAGGGGGTCGCCAATCCTCATCCTCTTAGTGGTCTCCACGAAGCGTTTCTGGAATTCTTTTACCACCCTGGTATGGACAATCAGGCGGCTGGCCGCAGTGCATCGCTGTCCAGAGGTCTTAAAGGCACTGATGACCGAGGCATTGACGGCCAGTTCTACGTCTGCATCGTCCAGTACGATAATGGCGTTCTTTCCCCCCATCTCGCAGGCGCACATCCTGTCAGGCAGTTCGGCAGAGACCTTCCTTATCTGCTGGCCTACCTCTGCCGAGCCGGTAAAGAGGAGTACTACCACTTTGGGATGTCTTACTATGGGCATCCCTACCTTCTCCCCACTGCCGTGGAGCATGTTTATGACCCCAGGCGGTATCCCTACCTCCTGGACGGCCTCCATTAGTTTCTGTGCGACACATGGCGTCTCCCTGGAGGGTTTGAACACCACGGTATTGCCTTCCAGGAGGGAGGGGCCTATTAGCCATAGGGGTATTGCGAATGGGAAGTTCCACGGCGTGATGACCCCTATAACGCCCTTGGGCTTCCGTCGCATAAAGGAGTCCTTCTCCGCAATCTCAGAGGAGACCACGTCCCCGAAGGGCATCCTGGAGACGCCAAAGACGTACTGTAACATGTGTATACCCTCGGTAACCTCTGCCCTGGCCTCGGTGATACTCTTCCCCTGTTCCCTGGCCAGGAGGGTGGAGAGATTTTCCTTCTCCCTCTTTAGTACCTGGACGAGGTGGTCTATATACTCCCCCCTGCGTATCCTGGAGAGGGCCCTCCACTGCGGGTAGGCGAATCCGGCGGCCTCCACGGCCCTTTCAATATCCCTTTGCTCCGATTGAGGGAAGACCCCCAGGAGTTCATCCGTACTGGCAGGGTTCCTCTTCTCAAAGGTCTCTCCCTTTGCCTCTATAAACTCTCCACTTATGAGATTTTTCCCTTGAATCATTGCGGATTACTCCCTAGTATTGCCATTCCAGAGACAGTAATATATAAAAAAGGCAGGAAGATGACCAGTAAAAAAGGCACTCTGCCAAACATCTGGGAGAGGTCAATTAGACATGAAAAATAATCCAACACAGCACGTAGAGTATTATCCTGAGCTAAGGGCATTTCTTGAGGGGTCAAACGAATCTGAGATTACCAGGGGTCACCTCAGGAAAATCCTGGAAAAGAGGCTTCAGGGTGTCCCTAAAGATTATGATTTTAGCGTGCTGGACGTAGGGTGCAGTGATGGTGAGATGATTCTGCCCCTGGTTGCAGAGTTAAGGGAGAAACTACCCAGATTAAAATACGTTGCACTTGAACCAGAGACATCGGCCTTTAAAAGGTTAATAGAGGGGATTAAGAGACAAGGTCTCAATTTTATTCAACCCGTTAATAAACCCGTAAAGGAGTACCTGAAGACCGTCAAGGGGCAAGAGGGGTTGTTTGACCTTGTACTATTCTCCGAGAGCTTTTACTATTTCCCCCAGGCGGAGTGGGATGATATCTTTTCCGATACGCTCCGCCTCCTCAGACCTAACGGGTTTGCCATGGTAATCATTGAATCCCTGGAAGGGCAGGCGTACAAGCTCTACGACCTGATTACGTCTGGTAGGGCCGACGTATTGGAATTTGGCTATCCGTACTACGCCGAGCACGTTGAACGGTTTTTAACGGACAAGGGCATCCGTTTTGAGACCAAGCAGTTCCCCATCTACATCTTTGTAAAGGACAATGAACAAAAGCTCACCAGATTCGTCAGGATGTTGGCCTTTATCTATCACACCTTCCCAGAAAAGATACTTACGAATTATAGAGAGCCGGTGGAAAAATTCATGGAAGAGTGCAAGGGTGATGGCCAGTATGCCTTAGAGAACGTAGTCAAGATTATTACCTTTGCCAGGAGGTAGGCAGTAAGGGATTTGGAGATTGGGCGATTTAGAGATTTAAAGTCTCAGAATCTAAGATCGTACAATCTGAAACCTCTGAAAAAGTTGTCCTAACAGACTGTGTCATTCTGATCCGCCTCAGGCGGACTTCGCTCCCTCAGACGCCATCCTGAGCGAAGCCGAAGGAATGACATGTAAGTAGGGTTTTCCAGAGGCCACAAATAATCTTTTAGGAGACATGCAACCCGAAGAAATAAAAAGAATACCGGTGGCAGGAGATTGTCAATATGATTGATTCTGAGAAGTTTCTGGCAATCGTGCTGAATTATAAGTCAGATAAAGAGTCTGTATACAACACATGGTTTATAAACAATGAAGAGCGACTCAAGGCTTTTAGAGCCATTCGTAGAGGTGTAGAACAAGTTGTCCAAGACATAAAGGGGGGAACTTTTGGAACTGATTTCAAAGATTCTTCTCTTGAGGTTGTATTAGCCTCTATAACTGAACAAAAACAGGTGTTTGAAGGAGCAGCGCACCCTTTTTACTGGAAGCCAAAACTAAGAATTCCAGACATCTACGAGAGTGAGACGAACAAGACTATTTTTGGGCAATTTCTAGAGTCCTGCCTGAATACACAAAAAGAAGAACAGATGATAAAAGAAATAATAAGGCTTTCGCAACAAAATATCAAAGGCTTAGGACCGGCGGTTGCGAACATTTTATATTTCATCCATCCAACAATTATTCCCCCCTTTAATACAGCTATATTGAATGGCTTTAACGTATTATTCAAGGAAAACAAAAAACTTGGGTCTTGGAAGGATTATCTCGAAATGCGAGAGATAGTTCTACAAATAAATGAACAGTTCAAAAATCTTATGTCCAACGACCTGGGCGCTATTTCTGGATTACTTTTTGACGTCGGTGTTGGGAAAATTGTTGTGGACGAAAATATTCAGCTTGTAATTGAAAAGGTGCGGAAAAAGGTGGAAGCAACACAAAGGAGGCGACATCAAGAAGTACAGGCAGAGATTGAAGAAGAAAAGATGCACACAAAAAGCCAGTATCTTCTTATAAGGATTGGAAAATCTCTTGGATACGATGTCCTTGTAGCCTCCAATGACAGGACTAAATCGTTTAATGATGAAAAATTCTCATTTATGTGTCTTCCAAGCCTTCCTGTAATAGAGGTTGAAAATGATATTTTGAGAACGATTAACCTTATTGATGTGTTATGGTTTGAAAAAGAAAAGAACAGGATTGTTTGTGCCTTTGAGGTTGAAAAAAGCACATCTATATATTCTGGCATATTGCGATTGACTGACCTGGCTCTTACCTTTTCAGACCCTAAAATGATGATATGCCTGGTGGCTCCAGATGAAAGGGAAAAAGAAATAATAGCTCAACTAAAAAGGCCTTCTCTCTCTGCTGGAAAGAATATTAACATATCGTATATCCTATTTTCGGATTTGTGTGAGCATTGTGAAGCTATTTGCAAATTTGGTAATGACTATACTATTTTGGAAAAAATAGCGAAGAAAAATAAATGAATGCAACCAACAATCAAGCATATTTATATAAACAGTGTGCTTATAGTGTGTCTGCTCCCGTAAAGCTCAGGAGATTGGAGATGATTAAAACCGTGCCCCTTTACCCCTTATCCCTTACACCTTTACGGAGGAGGCACTCATGGATTTTGAGCTGACCCAGGAACAACGTCTCGTAAGGGAGATGGCACGGAAGTTTGCGGACGAGGAGATAGTGCCCGTGGCCAGGGAGAACGACATGCAGTGCCACTTCCCCAGGGAGATACTCCAGAAGATGGCCCCCCTGGGTCTACTGGGGACTATCATCCCCGAGGAGTACGGCGGGGCGGGGCTGGACTTTATCAGCCATGCCATCGTTACGGAGGAGGTGGGCAGGGGATGCAGTTCAGTAAGGACTACCCTCTCCGTGCAGGTCTCACTGGTAGAACTCTTAATCCTCAACTGGGGCACGGAAGAACAAAAGAAAAAATATCTCCCGCGACTCTGTAGTG
>JASEHG010000152.1 GCA_030018855.1 Candidatus Brocadiaceae bacterium | reverse complement strand
CTATGGCCACAAAGATGGGTATGAAGGCCAGGAGGTAGTCTTTTAAATTGCCTATAGTCATGGTAACACTGCACTATGCACTATGCACTAGGCACTAGGCACTAAGCAGAACCTCTTTTCTTAGTTCCTAGTGTGTAGTCCTTAGTGCTTAGTGTTTAGTGCCTTGCCTAGGCCCAGACCAGCCAGAGGAACACAGAGGCAGTGCTCACTGCCATTACAGTAAAGGGCAGTCCTACCCTGACAAATTCCATAAAGGTTACCGGGGTACCGCTCTTCTGCAAGAGCCCGATAGCCACCATGTTAGCTGAGGCACCTACTGGGGTGATATTACCCCCCAGGCACGAGCCCACCAACAACCCAAATACCAGGAGGGTTATGGAGGAGTGCCCCATATCCTCCCCCACATACTGTACCACTGGTATGGTAGCCACCAGGTAGGGTACGTTATCTACAAAGGCAGAAAGGATAACGGAAAGCCAGACTACAAGGAGGAACGTCTTGAGCAGGTTATCCCCACAAAGCCCCTCCAGAAGATGGGAGGCATGGGTAATCCATCCCGTATGGGTCAACCCTCCCACTACTACAAAGACACCAGGGAGGAAAAGGGCGGTATCCCAGTCAAGGGCCTTCAAGAACTTTCTGACCTCCCCATCCAGGGCAAACTCATACCAGACTATCCCAAATATGCCAAAGGTTATGCAGATGATGCCTGCTACCCTCACCCCGGGGATAATGAGAGAGGCGACCGCCAGACAGGTGATGAGCAATGCCAGTATCCAGGTCGGTACCCATGATACAACCTTTTCTATCTCCACAGGCTCAACGGCCTGATTGTATTTCCTGAAGAGGAAATACAGGACAAGAAAAGAGGCCAGGGCACCAATCTCAACGGCAAAAAATATGCTGGGCTTACCATGGTAAAAGAAGAAATCATCAAAGCCCATCCCCATATAACCAGCAAGTATGATACCTGGAGAGTCCCCTATCATGGTAGCCGTACCCTGCAGGTTGGAACACACGGCTATAGATATGAGCAACAGGGCAGGAGATACGTTCAGACGCCTGGCAATGGCAAAGGCCACAGGGGCAACAACAAGTACTGTGGCTACGTTCTCCATAAAGGCCGAAATAAAACCGGCCAGGACGCATAAGATTAACATAGCCTCCCCGGTACTCCTCGCCCTGCTTACCAGGGACTCCGCCAGGAAGACAGGCATCCTGGAAATCATCAGGAGTTCTGCCACCACCAGGGTACCCACAAAGATACCCATGACGTTCCAGTTGATGGACCAGAAGGCCTCGTGAGGAGTAAGGATGCCCAAAAGGAGTAGTAATGCGGCCCCACCGCAGGCACAGTAGGCACGCCAGGTGGGCATGGTAATAAGCCCTATGTAGCAACTTATGAATACAGCAAGGGATACGTATTTCTCCACGAGTATGGACAGTACCTCTTAATGTGATAAAAAAAGGAGGCCTCCATCTCAATTTACTAGACGGATAGCCTCCTGGATAGACGTAGGGGCACGACATCGTCGTGCCCCTACCAAACCCTTCTGGTTAGTACTTAGGGCACTTGCATTCCGTGGACTTCCCACTGCAATGGTCGCACTTGCAACCCTGCTTGCAGGTGCACTTTTCCGCATAGGCTATGCCAGCGTTCTGAGAAACCCAACTAGCAGGTGCCATACCAACCACAAGCGCTATCACAAAAACAGTAAGTAAAACTCTTTCTAACATTTAATTCTCCCGTAAGGAAATTATCTCCCTTACTTCTTCTGGCAATCAGGGCACTTCTTGCAGCCGTCAGCGCCACCTTCACACTTCTCATGTTTGCACTTATCACACTTGGCAGCAGCCATTACTACACCATCAGTAACCAGGCTTACGCCCACGGGACCAGTAGCCACTGCTACGGCAACTAGAAGACCTGCCACCAGAACCAGACTCTTAATCATTTTATTCCTCCTAAAGGTTTAGAAATTAGAGACATACACCAGAATTAAACCCTTCGCTCTCCGGAAGGGAAACTATATTCCCTACTTCTTCTGGCAATCAGGGCACTTCTTGCAGCCGTCGGGACCACCTGGACACTTCTCATGCTTGCACTTATCACACTTGGCGGCAGCCATTACTACACCATCGGTAACCAGGCTTACACCCAGGGGGCCAGTAGCTACTACTACGGCAACCAGAAGACCTGCTACCAGAACTAAGCTCTTAAGCATTTTACCCTCCGTAAATGTTTAGAAATTAAAAACATACACCAAAATTAAACCTCTACTCCCAATCTCCCCTCTTTCTCCTCCTTTCCTCCCCTATGACCATAGCCACAAGGGAAGCACAGAAATTTCCAGGATGCTGGAGTATCGGTGAAGAGCCAGATAGAGAAGACCCCCTAAATAGGAGTTATTATCGTGAGGCAATCTTTGCAGATTTTATCCATAAGTTACCCTGAAACTACGTCCAGGAAACCCAATAGCGAGAGAAAATAGCAGAAACACGAATGAATGTCAAGAACAAAATTTAGAAGGTAAGTGGAGTATATAGACATGTGTACTCCGCCTGAGGCGGAAAGACTTTGGACTATGGACTTTTTTTTAGTCCATCATCTACTACTGACTTCTGAATTCTTAATTCTTGTATATCCTTTGACATGGCCCTCTCGTTTGTTATAATCTGTTTTTGATTTGCATGTAAGAATAGGAACTACATGGCTAAGATAAACAGAGCCCTTATAAGTGTTTATGACAAGGGGGGTATAGTAAGTTTTGCTGCCGTACTCAGGCGTATGGGGGTGGAACTTATCTCCTCAGGGGGGACGGCAAGACTTCTAAGGGACGAGGGGTTAGAGGTCATTGAGGTATCTAGATATACGGGCTTCCCGGAGGTCATGGACGGGAGGGTCAAGACCCTGCACCCTAAGATTCACGGAGGACTTCTGGCCATACGAGATAACCCCTCCCATCTCAAGCAGATGAAGGAACTGGGCATCCTCCCCATTGACATGGTGGTGGTCAACCTCTACCCATTTGAGAAGGTAGCGGCCGGGAAGGCCCCTCTTGAGGAAGTGGTGGAAAACATAGACGTGGGCGGGCCTGCCATGATTCGGGCCGCCGCAAAGAATTATAAACACGTAGCAGTGGTGGTGGAGCCAGGGCAGTACGAGGAGGTCTTAAGGAGGCTGGAAGAGGGCCGTGGAGAGTTATCGGAGGAGTTTTGCTTCGGGTTGGCCCGGGAGGCCTTTAAAAGGACGTCCCAGTATGACAGGGCCATTGCCGATTTCTTTGCCGCCAGAGGCGGATTACCTGCTCATGGGCAACCCTTCCCATCCTGTCTTACCCTGGATTTTGTCAAGAGACAAGACCTCCGCTATGGAGAGAACCCCCATCAGTCTGCCGCCTTCTACGTAGAAGTAGGGGCAGGTTTTAAACCTGCCCTGGAGGGGGGTTTAAAACCCACTCCTACAGGAGGAGACGTCTCTAGCTGTAAGCAGCTCAGCGGGAAGGAACTCTCCTTTAATAATATCCTGGACCTGGACGCCGCCCTGGGGCTGGTAAGGGAATTTGAGGAGCCTGGGGCCGTGGTAATAAAGCATACGAACCCCTGTGGTGCAGGCTGTGCCGGCACCCTTGTAGAGGCCTTCCGCAGGGCCTACAGTGGAGACCCCGTATCGGCCTTCGGGTGCATAATCGGGTTCAACCGTGAGGTGGATACGGAGACGGCGGAGGAGGTTGCCTCCCCGGGGCATTTCGTGGAGGCAATTGTAGCCCCGTCTTTCTCACGAGAGGCCCTGGAAGCCCTTAAGACCCGCAGGAAGTGGGGGCAGGACGTACGGCTACTGGAAGTGGGACCCCTGTTAAGGCCCACGCCTTCATTGGACATAAAAAGGGTCGGAGGGGGCATCCTGGTCCAGACGAGGGACATAGATGACCAGAGGTACACTGCGGACGGAAAGGTCGTTACCACGGCCAGCCCTGCCATTGAAGATATGCGGGACATGAGGTTTGCATGGATTGTGGCAAAACACGTGAAGTCCAATGCCATTGTGCTGGCCAGGGAGGGGACCGTAGTCGGGGTAGGGGCGGGGCAGATGAGCAGGGTGGATGCCGTGGAGATAGCCCTTAAAAAGGCAGGCCCCAGGGCCCGGGGCGCAGTCATGGCCTCCGATGCATTCTTCCCCTTCAGGGACAGCATTGACCTTGCGGCCAGGGCAGGGGTGAAGGCCGTAATCCAGCCAGGTGGGTCCACAAAGGACGAAGAGGTTATCAAGGCGGCGGAGGAGCACGGCCTAGCCATGGTCTTCACGGGCCACCGCCATTTCAGGCATTAAGGGTAACGTTGTAGGGGCAATTCATGAATTGCCCCTACCATTCTATATGGTCAAGGTAAAGATATGTGGCATAACGAATCTTGTGGATGCCAGGATGGCCGTAGAGTTGGGGGCAGACGCCCTGGGTTTCGTCTTTGCCCCGAGTCCTCGTCAGATTTCTCCCAATAGGGCCAGAGACATAATCAGACGGCTCCCACCCTTTGTCACCCCGGTAGGGGTCTTTGTGGACGAGGAGATAGGGGGGGTGCTGGACGTTGCCACCTACACGGGCCTTAAGGCCGTGCAACTCCACGGCAGTGAGACGCCGGATTATGTGGAATGCCTTTGTGGACTTTTAGATTCCCCCTCCCTTGAGGGGAGGGGGAAGGGGGAGGGTGGTATTCACCCCCACCCTACCCTCCCC
>JASEHG010000151.1 GCA_030018855.1 Candidatus Brocadiaceae bacterium | reverse complement strand
GGATTATGAGCTGCCGCAAATACACCTGAAGTGCCGGGAACAACGTCCGTCACCTGGTCAATATACACGTTGTCCTTATACCTGATGTACTCCCCAAGTACATCAAGGTAACCCATAATCTTGTCTGTTATCCTACCCTCTATCGGACGGATATACACGGTGGGGCGGATATATTTGGCGCGATCCTCTCCACTGTGTTTCTGGTAGCTGAGATATCCGAGGAAATTAGTACGTCCTCTATCAGAAAACGCAGGGTCAGAGTCCGTACCGTGCATACTATCAGAACTGCCCTGTGAGGCCTCAAACCCCACTGTAATCCTCTTCAGGCCAGGGAGGCCAACCCTGTATCCTGCCTCTCCGCCAACGATGTAAAGGTCTGAATCCGTGTTGTACTTAAGATGGGAAAATCCGTACAGACTCCCGGATTCCCATAGATGTCTGTGGGTGACGTTTCCATCGGTGGACCAGTAGTAACCGTATGATTCAGCTACTACTTTCTCAAACCACTTTTCTCTCTCTTCGGGTTTGTCCCACTTCCCGGCAATTATCGCATCCATTTTCAAGGACGTACTGAAATCCTGGGCGGAGACCCCTCTTAGATAGATACCAAGATTTACTACGAGGACGGCAGACAGAAACAAGAAGGCCTTTTTTGACACAGAAATACTCCTGCTTAATTAGTTAATGTGAACACCACCACCGGACATTATATTATGTCCGAACTCTACTCTTGTCCAAAATTCAGTCTTCTATCTCCACCCCCTCTGGGAGATATCTACAAGGTGATGAGATACCTCCTCGGCGAGGGAGGCGTATTTACCCCTGGAGGACTCCAGGAATTTCTGGTAATGGTACACGGCCTTAGCCACCTCTCCTTCTTCCTCCAGGATTATGGCCAGGTTATAATGGGCCTCGGCATGGGTGGGGTCTATTTGTAAGACCCTTTGAAAGGCACTATTGGCCCTCAGGAGGTCGCCTTGTTTCTTTAGCACCACCCCCATATTGGTAAGGCTCTGTACGTCTCTGGGATTAGCCTCAAGGAGGGACTGAAACTCCCTTAAGGCACCATCCAGGTTTCCCTTCTTATATAGGGCAACTCCCAGGTTGTTGTGGGCACTAAGGTAATCCGGTCTTAAGAGCACGGCCTTACGGAACTCCGACTCGGCCTTTTCGTAGTACCCCAATTCCTGATAAATGGAACCCAGGTTGTTATGTGCCTCTGCATCCATAGGGTTCTCTTTCAAGAGTTCCTGATACTGGGCCTCTGCCTTCTTAGTCTCTCCGCTCTTTTGGTAGAAGAGGGCAAGTTTAAACTTCTCCGCCCTCTGTATCTTTCCCAGACCTGCAGTTGCTTCCTCCTCAGGGGGTGCAACTGGGGCCGGGACTTCGGCTGGCACAGTTACGGGAGGAGTGACTCTTTCTCTAGCCACTTCGGGTACAACGGGGGCCGCCACTACCCCTTTTGGCAGGGGTGGTGCCAGGGGTCCCTCTGCCTCAACCCTGCGTTCTTCAGGCCTTTCTGGGGGCATTTCTGGCCGCACCACCATTGGGGCCTTTTCTATTGGTGGTGCCTCTGGCCTGGGTATTGGGGGTGTCACCTTAATTTCTATCTTAGGTCTCTCCTCCCCTTCCAGTCTCTTTGTGACGGCAACCTCTGGGGCTGGAGGCATAGTGGGAGGCAACTCTATCACCTCTATAAAGGGTTTTTCTGGCTTAACTGCCCCTGGTATGGCAGGTGGGGTCTCACGTATCACCACCTTTGGGGCCTCTTTAACCGGTTTTGGAGCTACTTCAACAATCTCCCGAATGCTAGGTTCAGAAATTATTATCTCCTCTATAAGAACTTCCGATGGGAGCTTCTTAGGAGGCTTTTCTGGTATCTTAGCGATTTTCTCTGGGACCTTGGCCTCTTTTTCCGGGACCCTGGCGACCTTAGCCTCTTTCTCCGGGACCTTGCCCTCTTTCTCTAGTGCTGGCCTGGGTCTTGGGGCCCTTTTTGGCATTACCATCGGTTGTGGGGCCTCCTTCTTCGGTGGTTCACTCTTAAAGAGGAGTCGGGGTAGTAAGAGGGCGGCTCCCAGGCTAAAGATGACTCCAGCACCAAGGATTATTAAGAGCCTTAAATTGATTTTTCTGGGTTTTTCAGGCTTGGGGGTGAATTGCGCCTTTAGGGATTCTGCGGGAAAAGGAGAAGTACCTTTAGTCGGAGGAGGAGGTGGAGTGGGCTCTGGCTTTTGCCCCCTGAACTTCTTGAGTTCATCAAAAATTCTACTCACGGCGGTTAGTCAACCCTTGAGATCTCAGAAAAGGCCATCACACTGGCATTCATGAGTTCTGCACGGTTATGGAGTCTTGCCAGTACCTTTTCTGCCTCTTCTTTCTCCTTGAAACTGCCCAGGACCAGGCGATACTGCTTCTCCGGGGAGGTACCACTCAGACCAATAACGTAGGCCTTGTATCCTAACTCCTTGAGACTGGCACCCTTCTCTACGGCAGAGTCCTTGTCTTTAAAGACGCCGAGAAATATGGTGAAAGAATCCTTGAGTTCCTCGGAGGCTGCTACAGGGCTGGTGGCAGGAGGCCTGGTGCGGATGGCTTCCACCTGTTCTTTGAGGTCTACCATCTCTTTTTCCAACCTGGACTTCTCCCCTTCCAAGCGGGCCTTTTCTCTCTGCAAGGAGCTCGTCTCCCGTTGGTGTTGTTGGTGCTGACGCTCCAGGTTTGCCCTGGTTTTCTTGCCCTGGATTAGAACAAAAATAAGGAACCCAAAAGCTGCCAAAATGACTACGCTACCCCCTATAATGAAGGGTAACCTGACCCTGGAAAAGCCAAGTTTGGAGGGGCCGCCATGGGTAGCACTAGCAGGAGCGGCAGGGGGGACGCCAGAGGTCAACTCCGCCATCTTCTGTTTAGACACCACTGGTTTTTCTAGTTTCAGATTCTCTACGGCCTTTAACACCAGGGCTTTATTGACTTTGGTGGTTTGTTGGGTGTAGGCCCCAAGGAGGGACCTATCACATATAAGGTTTATCACCCTGGGGATGCCAAGTGAGTATTCATAGATGAGGTCCAGGGCGTCTGGGGCAAAGGCGACCTCGCCGGAAGAACCAGCTACCGTTATGCGATATTCAATGTATCTCTGTACCTCTTCCTTTTTTAACGGGGTAATCTGGCATTTGACGGATATCCTCTGGTCCAGTTGTTGTAATTCAGGGGAACTAAGGAGTCGCAAAAGGCCCAACTGCCCCACGAGGATAATCTGGAGGAGCTTTTCTTTATCCGTCTCCAGGTTGGACAGGATACGGATTTGCTCCAGGGCGGGCATGGGGAGGTTCTGGGCCTCGTCTATTATGAGGATGGCGTTCTCCCCCCCTTTAAGGGTATTCAGTAAGAACTCGTTCAGCTTGTCCAGCATCTCCTTCTTGGAGAGCCGCTGACTGCCCTTCTCCAGGATGCCGAATTCATGGAGGATGGTCTCCAGGAGTTCATCCTCCGAGAGGAAGGGGTTCAGTATCATAGCGGTATGGGTCTTCCTGTCCAGCTTATCGTGGATGGTTCGGCAGAGGGTGGTCTTCCCTGCGCCTATGGCGCCCGTCACCACTATAAAGCCCTCCCTGTGCATAATCCCATACAGGGCCTGTTCTAAATTGGCCTTATGCGTCTCACTCTGGAAGAAGAATTTAGGGTCTGGGGTGAGGCTAAAGGGTTTCTCTTTTAGACCAAAAAATTCTAGGTACATAGGCTCATCTTCTCTCCGTAAGTTTTAGTCTCTGGATATCCTCGGTAGACAGGTCTTCTACCCTCTCTCCCACAAGGATGGTAGGCGTAAGGAATATTACCATGTCTCTCTTACTCTTTTTGTTATCTGCCTCCTTGAAGAGGAAACTCAGTCCAGGTATCTTCCCCAGGACTGGTACCTGGTTTTCTTTCAAGTCCTTCTTATCTTGCATAAGACCGCCTATTGCAATCGTCTCACCGTCTTTTACCCTTATTACAGTATCCGTCTCCCGCACGTCCAGGATGGGTGCCGAGGCGGATGCAGTTGCGGTAGTAATGGAGGTCTCGCCTACTTGCTCTGTAACGCTGGGGTGTATGTTCATGGTAATGAACCCATCCTGACTTATCTGAGGGGTAACATCCAGGCTAACGCCCACTGTGATTGTGTTCTCCTTCACGTCTGAGGTTGTTGTGGTCCCCGTTCCTGCGCTCTGAGTTGTGGTTGAAACCGAAAAGAACGTCTTTTGTTGCCCCACCCTTATTATGGCGGTCTGATTGTTCAGGGTGGAAACCTTGGGGTTGGAGATAACGTTTACGTCTCCCTGAATGGATAGGGCCTCTACAATAGGCTCTATGTCTCCAGTCCTCAAAGTGAATTGAAAGAATCCTGCCACGCTTTTTATATCCCTCGCAATATTGGGCAAGAGTTGTCTAGATGCCGTGTCCATGCCTTGTCCAAAGGAGGCAGCGGGAGGTCTCCTGTTACCAGTCGTGCTCCGTGACCCGAAAAGCATATCGTAGTTTATGCCATAGCGAAATTCGTCATTGAGGGAGACCTCCACTATCTTTGCTTGTATGAGTACTTGTCTCTGGATGGTACCCTCTACGGCCTCAAGTAATTCAGCCGCCTTGGCAACTACTTCAGGAAAGGCAGTTACCAGGATTATACCAGCCTGACGGTTAATAGAGAATAACCCCTTTACGCCCGGGGGCAGGATGGTAATAATGGATAGTGCTGCCCCGCCTCCACCTCCACCACCTCCTTGCGCACTAGCCATTCCAG
>JASEHG010000150.1 GCA_030018855.1 Candidatus Brocadiaceae bacterium | reverse complement strand
ACCATCAAAAAAGAAAGAAGTTATTCTTCTACTATAATAATAGCCTCAACCGGGCACTCTTCAACGGCCTTTCTACAACTGGCTTCCGCATCTCGTGGCACAGGGTTAGCTATGACTATACTCTTATCACCTTCCATTTTGTATACCTCGGGGCAGGTGGTCACACAGAGTTCACATCCAGTGCAAATATCTGGATCAATCTTAACGCGCATCAGCCTCCTCCTTTTCTACCGTCACCGTATTTCTATGGACAGAACGCAATACCAAATTATAAAATCAATCTCCATAAGCTGTCAATTACAAATTGCCCTGATAAGACAAAAAAATCTTCCAGCCTCCTGACAACACTACCTACTACCTGTCATTCTGAGCGCAGCGAAGAATCTCCCGTTTTGGCTGAGATTCTTCGTCCGCCCAAGCCTGCCCTTGATCCGCCTGAGGCGGAGAAGGGGCGGACTCAGAATGACGTTTCGGGGGTTTTGCAGAGGTCTCAGGGTGTCAAAGGCAGGGATTTAGTAAAGGGGTAGGGATGTCGGTCTAAGCAGTGCCAGCGGCTATACTGTCCAGCCTGACCCCTTCAACCCTTATCTCGGGTGCTATTACGGCCTCTTCTGCAGACCAGACCTGTATGGCCTTCTTCTCTCTTCCCACTGACACTATATTTTGTAGTACACGGTTAATGTTATCATTAATCCGTACGGCATTGGGCTTAAGGGGGGTAGAAATCTGACCGTCCTTAATAAGAAAACTGTCACCTATGACGGTGCTGGTGAAATCCCCTGCCGCCAGGCCGTTTATTGGATACGTGTACCAGATACGCCCGATGTAAACCCCCTCCCGTATCCCTCGGAAGAGTTCTTCCGTAGTTACCTCCTGCCTTCCTTCAAGCACCAGGTTGGTAGGGAATACCCCGGCCTGCATCTCATAGGTCCTTCCCAGCCCGTGGAACCTGAAGCCGTTCCTTGGGACAAAGGTGGCAACGTTGCTGCTGAACTTCCTGCCCAGGTAGTGGTTGGCAAGAAAACCTACCAGAGTGCCTTCCTGGACCAGGTCTGTCCTCCCCGTGGGAAGTCCCTCACAGGTAACCTTCTTACTGCCAATCTGTCCCGGCAGGGAGCCGTCGTCGTAGATATTTAGATTGGGTGACGTTATCCTTTGCCCTAATTTACCCAGGAATGGGGTATTGGAGGCATTAACAGTGGCAAGGCTCAGGGATGGGGCAATGACATTGGCCATCATATCTGTGATGGGCTGACTGCCAAACACTACCTCGTAACGCCCCGGGGGGAGTCGCCTTCCCCCTATGGTCCTTATGGCACTCAGGGCGGCCTCTCTGCCAGCCAGGGCAGGGTCAAAACCTGCCAGCTTCGTACTGGTAGCCCAACCAGTACCTTTTACGCCCTCTTTTTCTACCATAGTGGTGATGGCCGCCGTGAGGATGGTAGAGATGTCAAAGGTATCTATCCCTGTGGTGCTTTTTATCGCAACCAGTTCCTTCAAGATGCATACGTCTCCCCCTACGATGATGGACTCCTTAATCCCTGCCTCTCGGAAGGCCCTCAATGCCCCTTCCAGGGCCTTCCAGCCTAAGTCCACGGTTTCTTTGTCTGAGATATCCAGTACGGTAGGGTCGTGGTAGTCTACCAGGGTGGGGTTACCCATAGGCGAAGGTAATGAGCGGAAGTCCGGGTCGTAGAACCTGCCCCTTTTGGCCTTACGGAAGGCCTCCTTAACCCCCCTGGGCCTCAGCTCGTTGGCCTGGGAGCCAAAGCCGAGGCTTGTCTTGCCCTTGTTACTAAAGGCCGATGATACTGCTATCCCCGAGAACTGGGACGATTTGGGTTCCTGTAGACCTCCGGAAGGGATGTCTGAGGTATAATTGAGCCTCATGGTAATAAGCTCATTCCAGGAGGCGAAGACCTCTATCTCTGTCTTCTCCTGCTTTACACTATCCAGGCCTTTCTGGACGCACTCTCTGAGGTCTTCCAGTCTCATCTGGCATATTCCCCTGTTAGTCTGGCCTTGCCTCTCAGGGTAGGACCGCCATTCCCTACCCGCATGACCTGCATGGGCTGTCCTTTACCACAATTTGGTATGGGGAGGACTACGAGGTCGTTCCCCACCGCATCTATGCTCATAAGAAACTCCCTGGAATCTGAGGTTATGCCCCCACCCCTGTAAAGCCTTGTCAGCCTTCCACTTTCTATCTTGTATACCTTTTGGGCGGACATGCGGAAGTTCTCCCTGGACTCGCTGATGGAGGGGATGCGATGGTTTACGACGTAGTAGCCCTCTTCCACCTCGGATAATATGTCCTGGGGGTTACGGTCTCCAGGGGCAATCACCGTGTTAGTCATCCTCACCAGGGGGGCGTAGTGGCAGGCAGTGGCCCGCATTGAACCGTTAGGTTCCTGGGCGAGGATGGCTGCAGTCTCCCTGCTGTTCATAAAACCCCTGAGGATACCCTTCTCAATGAGCATTACCCGCCTGCCGGGGACGCCTTCTGCATCGTACTTGTAATTTCCATAACCCTCCAGAGCGGGGTCAGAATAGGCGGTTATTAGGGGGGAGGCCACCTGTCTGCCAAATTCGTTGTCGTCCAGTCTCCTGAGCAGCCATGACCTTCCCGCATAGGCCGTCTCCATCTTCAGGGCCCTATCAGCCTCCGTGGGGTGGCCAATTATCTCATGTACCAGGAGAGTATTAAAGTGTGGTTCCGTTACTACCGTAACGGGCTTCTCTGTGGAAGGGAGGAACTCTGCCCCTGCGAGTTCCGCAGTGTCCCTGGCCCTTTCCAGGGCAAAGTCCAGGAAACTCTTATTATATACGTTTTTACCCCTTACCGCCTCCCAGCCCCCGTGACTACCGATGTGGTCTATGAAGCTCTCAGGTATGGCACTGCCCTTTTGGGCCACTACCAACAGGGTGGCGTTGGTAAGGGGGTAGGCCTGGTCTAGTTCTGTCCCCTCCGTGCTGAAAAATAACTCCCTTGTCAACCCGGTGGCCATCATCAGGAAGGCAAATCTCATCTCCGGGGAGATAGACTTTGCCTCCCTGGTTATGTTTATAGCCTCGCTCAGTACCTCCTTAACAGGTATCTGTCGCGGGTCTTCTTCAAAGCGGGCAGTCACCGTATCCTTACGTACCTCTACGGGGGCAAGCCTCACGGGGGACAGGGCTGGGGCCAATTCCCTCAGGGCCTGCTTCTTCTGGGAGCTGGCCATCGCCCGTTGGTAGGCCCTGTCTATCCCCTGTCTGAGGGTCTTCCACAAGACCCTCCCCGCCAGTTCTGCCCTGTTCAGGGGCTGGGCATAGTATCCCCAGGCCTCTGTCTGGGGTGAGCCGGCTATTACCCTCACGCCAAAGGAGGAGTGGACGTCTTCCCTGGCAATCTTCGGGTTACCGTTTTCGGAGCTGGCAGTACGGCTCTCCACCAGTCCGACCCTAAGGTCTGCATACCTGCAGTCCTTCAGAGACCTGGCATAGTCTATGGCCTCTCTGATACCGCTCTTTGCCCCTTCCAGGGTCTCTATACCAAAGATACTTTTCATACTAATTAAGCACTGCCTCCTTGAATTCTATCTTTTGCGGTTCCATGTGGCCCAGGCCAAGTCTGGTGGCCGCCTCTATGTACCCCGCCTTTACGGTGGCTGGAGGGAGGCCAGCTTCAAGCCTCTTCGCCTCAATTATCCTTAGACCAATGCTATCCAGGGCCACCGGGTCTGTGCTGGCCATGAGCTGATGCTGGGCCCATTGTGGCCTCCCGTTGGGACCCCCATCGTAACAGGCCAGGAGAGCATCGCATACGTTGAGCCTGACCTTGTCCCTGATTATAGAGTTGTTGTAGAGTTCGGCAATCTGGGGGCTGCCATGATTCTGGTGCATCCTCTTTACGTCCATTAACGCAAATTCATTCCATAAGGGGATAGCGCCATAAAAGTTCTTCATGCTTACGGTTACCCCTGAGATACCGTGGTCCTTGAGCACAGATACGTTGACCATAAAGTCACACATCTCAGAGATAATCCTGGTGACCGGAAAACTCTTCTTTACTGAGGGGACATGGAGCAGGTTCTTCCCGTCAAAACCCACACCGTTGGTGGCAACGGCCAGACACCTTATACCCTCCCTGGAGGTGTTAATGGTATACCCGCAGCGAGAAAGCCCCTCAATGACGTTCCCCTCCAGGCGGTCCCAGATGATGATATTGTTATCCTTTACCCCTGCCTTGATTAAGGTGCTGGCCAGGGAGAGGGTAACTTCTGGATGACTTGGCAGTTTGGGGTTAATGCAATTTACCTTTATGGCTATGCGGCTGGTAGGCCTAAGTTCGGGGATGATATGCCCCCAGGCCTCCTCCACACGCGAGGTCTTTGTGAACCCTACCAGGAGGGCCTCCACCATGCGTTCCACCCTCCCGGCATCCGGTCTCCAGTCCTTATCTACGGAGGAGCAGTCGGTAACGCAAAACACCCCACTCCTGGGGCCAAATTTAGGTAGCAGGGCCTCCGCCGTGAGCAATTCGGCCGAATCGGTCGCCCCCGACGGTGAATCCACTGTTGCACCTAGGGCGGACTCGCTACCAGGGATGGTGAGCAGGGACGCTACGCCCACTGCACCCTTCAGGAAATTGCGCCTGCTGATATCCATAGCCGTTTCTTAGTTATGTCCTGACGTCACGTTCGGGACGCACTTATCATTAGCGTGCGAGGCAAGCTCGCACGCTACGTTATGTCCTGGCGTTACGTTGAGGACGCACTTATCTGTCTTATCTACTAGCCAGGGGTAGGGTGGC
>JASEHG010000014.1 GCA_030018855.1 Candidatus Brocadiaceae bacterium | reverse complement strand
CTGGAAGGTTCTGGCTTCTCGTTTCTTTTCTCCAGGGAAATGAAAGAGTCAACTTTGATGGCAATCCGCCTCAGGCGGACTAAAACTAAACAATAGGGGAGAGACAATGAAAAGGACAGCAACGATATTGGCCTGCCTCTTTGTAATACTCTTCGTGACCTCCTTACCGACAAAGACAGGAAAGACACAGGTACATGACTACATATACGATTACGAGAGGATGAGCCGTGCAGCAGTAGCTATGCTCCATGCCGTTGAGAATTTCTTGGCAGAGAATATAGATATAATAAACACCCATAACGCCATGCTGGGCAGACCTGCCCCTACAAACCAACCCTATAACTATAAGGGAATCAACCCCGAAGGGGGCACTGCCCGTATAGGGAAAGAGTTTACTAAGAGGACAGGGATGACGGTCAAATTTGCCTCAGAAGGGAAAAAGAAGTACGGCCTCAGGAATAAAGAGAATGCACCCGACGACTGGGAAAGAAACCAGTTAAAAAAGTTTGCAAGCATCCGTTACCCCAGCGGGGTGGGTTTTGGAGAGATTGAGAAGCTAACGGGAACTTACGACATAGTGCACCGCTACATTTACCCCCTTTACGCCGACCCAGCGTGCCTGAAATGTCATGGGGACCCCAACCTGAGTCCAACAAAGGATGGAAAAGATATTACCGGACACATGATGGAAGGTTACAAACCGGGCGAACTCATTGGTGCCATTAGCGTAGTATCTCCCCTGGCGGTAGAACCAGTGAGTGGGACAGAGGCCATAATTTACGATTACAATAAGATGGCCAAGATTATCGTCAATCTCCTCCAGATACCTGGTTATTTTATAGCAGGGCATATGGACGTAATTGACACCTTTGGCGCTACCCTGGATAAACCCATCCCTCCAAACCAACCCTACAGTTATAAGGGCATTAACCCCGTCGCCTTTGCTAAATTGATTACGGCAGAACTCACTGCCAGTACTGGCATCAAGGCAAGGTTTGTATCCGAGGGGAAAGGTTCCTACGGTCCCAGGAACCCAGATAATCTGCCTGACCCCTGGGAGATCGTTCAGCTCAGGAGGTATGCCGAGAAGGCCCCCAGTACGGAAGGTATCGGGGAGGTAATAAGGATGTCCGCCGTGGGCCTCACAGTCTACCGTTATTTCTTTCCCCTTTACGTAAACGAACTCTGCCTGAAGTGCCACGGTGACCCCGCTACTAGCCCCACCAAAGACGGTAAGGACGTCACAGGGGGCCCTATGGAAAACTATAAGATAGGGGACCTCCGTGGGGGAATCAGTCTAATCTTCCCTGTAAGATAATCTGACCCGGATACCCTCCGCGGGGGGGGGAAATGCTGATAAACCGTAACACGAGAGTCCTCTGCCAGGGTATGACCGGCACGGCCGGGAGCTTCCATACCCGTCTCATGAAGGAATATGGGACAAAAATAGTGGCAGGGGTTACTCCTGGAAAGGGGGGGGCTCTCCACGAAGGGATACCAGTCTACGACGCCGCCCTGGAGGCCGTTGAAAAGACCGGGGCAGAGGCCAGCATAATATTTGTGCCAGCCCCTTTTGCCACTGATGCCATAATGGAGGCGGCTGAGGCCGGTCTCAGGCTTATAGTGTGCATCACCGAGGGTATCCCCGTCCACGACATGATTAAGGTGAAGAGACACCTTGCTTGTAGGGGCACGTTGCAACGTGCCCCTACCCATCTTATCGGCCCCAACTGCCCAGGCATCATAGTCCCCGGTGAGTCCAAGATAGGTATCATGCCTGGTTACATCCATACCCCTGGTCCGGTAGGGGTGGTCTCCCGCAGTGGCACCCTTACCTACGAGGTGGTATGGCAGTTGACGCAAGAGGGCGTAGGCCAGTCTACCTGCATCGGCATAGGAGGCGACCCCATCCTGGGGATGAGTTTTGTGGACGCCCTGAGACTCTTTGAGGAGGATAACGAGACCAGGGCCATTGTCCTGATAGGAGAGATAGGGGGCAGTATGGAAGAGGAGGCCGCCGGTTATATCCAATCCAATATTAAAAAACCCGTAATCAGTTTTGTTGCTGGCCGTAACGCCCCCAAGGGGAAACGCATGGGCCACGCCGGGGCGATAATAGAAGGGGAAATGGGTACCTGGCAGGGCAAGGTGGAGGCCCTGGAGAGGGCGGGGGTACACGTGGTTGACAACCCCGCCGAGGTGGGCCTGAAGACACGGACCGTACTTAAGAAAACTGGGCTTATAAAAGTTCAGTAAATCCGTTATAATATTTTCATGCCGCGTCAGAAAAAGGGCGAAGTCGCTATAAATCACGATTACTGCAAGCGGTGCAATATCTGCCCCCAGTTCTGCCCCACTAAAAACCTTGAGATTGTAGGGGGAAAACTGGTGTCTTATGATAGGTGCATTGCCTGTTTTAACTGCGAGCGATACTGCCCCGACCTGGCGATAGAGGTGGTTAAGATATACCATGTTGAAACAACTCCTGCAGGGTAATCAGGCCATCATACAGGCGGCGGAGAGGGCAGGTCTGGGCCTCTTTGCCGGCTATCCCATCACACCTGCCTCCGAGATACTCCATGAACTGGTAGGCAAAAAACACATAAAGGTCTTACAGATGGAGGACGAGATAGCCTCCATAAATGCCTGCATAGGGGCCTCCCTGGCAGGGCTTAAGGTAATGACGGCTACCAGTGGGCCTGGTTTCTCCCTCATGCAGGAGAGCATAGGGCTGGCCCACATGATGGAAGTCCCTATGGTAATAATAGACGTACAGAGGGTAGGCCCCAGCACAGGGATGCCCACCTTCCCCGCACAGGGGGACATTATCCAGGCAAGACATGGTAGTCATGGGGACTACTTCCCCATAATCTTTTACCCCAACTCTGTGGAGGAACTCTACCGTTACACCTTCAGCGCCTTTAACGCCGCCGAAGAGTCCCTTAGCCCCGTAATACTCCTCAGCGATGGCTACATCAGCCACCTCTACGAAACGGTAGAACTCAAGGACTACCCAATTGCACAGAGGAGCATGCCACCCCTGGGCACAAGCAATCGTCACTTTACTGGCCTCACCCATCAGGACTCAAGACCTGTAACCTCCAGCCCCGAGGCACACCGGGAGCTCCTGGCCCAGCTCCAAAAGAAATGTACGGAGACCTCCAGGAACTACAGCTTTTATGAATACATAGAGAACACCGAGGCAGACACCCTTCTAATAGCCTTCGGCGCCTTATCCAGGGCCGTCTACCAGTTTAAGGACAAGTACGCCCTCTTCAGGCCCATCAGGCTCTTCCCCATGGTAGAAGAATTAAAGGACGTGGCCTCCCGATATGAACATATCATAGTCCTGGAGATGAATGCCGGGCAGTATTGTTATCAGATAGAAAGACTCCTCCACCGGGAGGTAGGACTCGTCTCACTCCCTGGAGGCAAGATAGACATAAAGGAGATAAGCGACAGACTTCAGGGATTAAGGCAGAAGTTGCCTAAACAGGTATCGGTCAGCTAACTTGAACCCTTAAACCCTTAAACTCTTGAACCCCTCTTCTTTAAGGGACAGTCGTGGAAGACACCGTACGTTTCAAACGCTTTCTGAAGGAAGGGAACCTGCCCACACCCTGGTGTCCCGGGTGTGGAAACGGCCAGGTACTAAAGTCCCTGGCTCAGGCCTTTGAAGAACTCAATCTTGACAAGCACCAGGTAGTCGTAGTCTCTGGAATAGGATGTGCCGGCAGGAGCGCCGGATTCTTTGACCTGGATTCAGTCCATACCGCCCACGGTAGGGCCATCCCCCTGGCAGAGGGGATAAAGACAGCTAATGAGAATCTGAAGGTGGTAGTGTCAAGCGGAGATGGGGACCTGCTAGGTATAGGCGGTAACCACCTACTTCACGCAACCCGGCGCAACACCCCCCTCACCATCGTCTGCTATTCCAATGAGATATATGGTATGACTGGTGGTCAGGCCTCCCCTACTACCAGATTGAATACCAAGACCCTCACCACCCCTGAGGGTAACAGGGACGTACCTTTTAACGTCCAGGCCATTATCAAGGCCCACAACTGCTTCTATGCCAGGAGCACCACCTTCCACCTGCCACACCTCAAAAAGTGCATTGTAGAGGCCCTTAGACACCCAGGACTGTCCTTCGTAGACGTTATCACCCAGTGCATAGTCAACAATGGCCGCCGCATAGGTTTCAAGGACGCTTTTGAGATGCTTATGTATTATAAGAACAACTATAAGATTAACGACAACGCCGAATTCCTGAAAGATAATGAGATAGGCATAACCAGATGTGCTGGAGTATAGGATTTACGGATTCGCAATCCTGGAAATTACCCAATGGACATTAGTATAACGAAGCTGAGAGAGAAGGACGTAGAGGCCACCCTGAACCTCTTCTATAAGAGCATGGAGGAGATACACCCCAATCGCCCCCCCGAAGATATACAACACTTCAAGGAAGGTTACAGCCCTGCCAGGCTCCACAAAAGACTACTCAGCGAAAATTGCGTCTACCTCGTGGCAAAAGAGGGAGACAAAGTCATAGGATACGTCTTTGCCTGGATAACCGAGGGGGTGGGGGATATACACTGGTTTGCCGTTGACATGGATTATCGGGGGAGGGGATGCGGTCACCAACTCCTGGAAAAGGCCCTCCAGGAGTTTCAGAGGAGGGAATGCTACGAGAGTAGGGTCTTCATCTATCCCCAGGACACCTCTACCGTTAGATTACTAGAACACCTGGGCTTCTTCCAGAAGGCCTATATTGAGGAGAAGTTCTTTGGCATAGACCTCGTGCTCATGGTAAAGGCCATAGCCAAACCTCTCAGGCCCATAGTAAAAAGGATAGTCCTGGCAGGAGAGGCAGGTCAGGGCATCAAACTCATGGCCCACGCCCTGGCTAGCATCCTGGCCAAGATGGGCAAGGAGGTTGCCATGAACGTCCTCTATGACGCCACTGTGAGGGGTGGAGAAATCACCGCCGAACTCATCTTCTCAGACGAAAAGATAGAGTCCCCCTTCTTTGAAAAGGCAGACCTCTGCCTGGAACTGGCCAAATCCACCAGGAGGGCCTTTCCTGCCGAGAGGCATATCCTGGAGGCCTCCATCCCTGAAGGGGCCGCAGAAGAGAAGATACCGTTTGGAAAAGAGGCCGTTGAGAAGTTCGGTAGCCCCATTTTTATAAACATGATTGCCCTGGGCAGGCTCCTCAAGGACATAGGCATCCCCATTGACAAAGTGGACTTCCGCAGTAGCCTCCCTGGGAGGTTCCTGGATGAAAACGTCAGGGCGATAAAATACGGGTATACGTATCAGGATTAGTCATCTGTAGTAGTGGCAGAGCTTGCTCTGCCCTGCCAGAGGGATTGAATGCGACGGATAGAGGCTGACGCCATTACCCAAGCCGTAGAAAGACTCTGCATGGAGGCCAACTACTTCCTGGGGCAGGACGTTATTGATGCACTGGAGAGGTCTCTCAAGGAGGAAGAATCCCCTATAGGTCAGCAAATCCTGAGGGATATACTAGAGAATGCCAGGATAGGCGGAGAGGAACTGGCCCCCATCTGCCAGGACACAGGCTTCACCGTAGTCTTTGTAGAATTGGGACAGGAGGTGGAGGTTGTGCGGGAGGCAGAGTGCGGAATGCAGAGTGCGGAATTAAATCCCCCATTCAACATTCCGAATTCCGCACTCCGTGAGGCCATCACCAAAGGCGTAGCCCAAGGATACACCAAGGGCTATCTACGGGCCTCCATCGTCCAGGACCCCCTGAGGCGCATAAATACAAAGGACAATACCCCTCCGGTTATCCACGTAGAGGTAGTGCCAGGAGACCGGTTGAGGCTTACCATCATGTGTAAGGGATCAGGGTGCGAAAATATGAGCCGCTTTGCCATGCTCACCCCGGCCCAGGGCAGAAAAGGGGTCGTGAATTTTGTGGTGGAGACCGTACTCAAAGGCGGTGGCAGGCCCTGTCCTCCACTCATCGTAGGGGTGGGCCTGGGAGGCACCTTTGACCAGGCCGCCTATATTGCCAAGAGGAGCCTCCTGAGACCCGTGGGCTCTCACCATACGGAGGCCCACATTAAAGAACTGGAGGAAGAACTCTTTGAGAAGGTAAACGCCACTGGTGTGGGACCCCAGGCCTGGGGTGGGAGGACTACCGCCCTGGCCGTACACGTGGAGACCTATCCCTGTCACATCGCCAGCCTCCCGGTGGCGGTAAATATTGAATGTCATTCACACCGCCTGAAGACCACAATCCTATGAGGAAAATACTATGCCAGAAGAAATCATACACATAAAAGCACCAATGGACGAAAAGACCGTACTGGGTCTCAGGGCAGGACAGAAGGTGCTATTTGACGGCGTCTTCTATACCGCCAGGGACTCCAGCCATAAGCGACTGGTAGAACTTATAGAACAAGGCAAGCCATTACCTATTGACCTGCAGGGGCAGGTCATATACTATGTAGGCCCTACCCCTGCCAGACCTGGTCAGGTCATAGGCTCTGCGGGACCAACTACTAGCTCCCGTATGGACCCGTACATGGAGCCGCTTTACAAAAAAGGGCTGAAGGGTACCGTGGGCAAAGGAGAGCGTTCCCAGGAAGTCATTGACCTCATGAAGCGATACAAGGCCGTCCACTTCTCCAATATTGGAGGTGCGGCGGCCCTCATTGCTAAGAGCATAAGGAAATGTGATATGATTGCCTTTGAAGACCTGGGCACGGAGGCCATCCATCGCCTGGAGGTGGAGGACTTCTTCGCCATTGTAGCCTATGATACCCTGGGTAATGACATGTACAAGGAGGCCATTAAAATATACAGTAGACAGTAGATAGTAGACAGCGTACAGTAGATAGCAACTCCTCAAAAATGCCAAAGAAAGGAATACGGCTTCTCTACATAGTCCTGGATGGTCTCTCGGACGGCCCTTACCGCCTGAAGGAATTGGGGAATAAGACCCCCCTGGAGGCCGCCCATAAGCCACACATGGACCGCCTGGCCAGGGAGGGGCGTACGGGGGTAATGCACCCTGTAGCCCCGGGGGTGGCACCCGAATCAGACGTGGCCGTCATCAGCATCCTGGGCTATGACCCTTATCGGTACTACACGGGCAGGGGACCACTGGAGTCCTTCGCCGCCGGGCTAGAGGTGCGGCCAGGAGACCTGGCCATAAGGGCCAACTTCGCCACCAGGGGCCAGGGCAGAGAAATTATAGACCGCCGGGCAGGCAGGAGCCTTTCAGACGAGGAGGCGGGGCAACTCTGCCAGGAGGTCAACGCACAACTACAACTGAAATCTATCCCTGGTTCTACCTTTCAACTCAGACATACCATCGGCCACAGGGCATGTCTGGTCATCCGCACAAAGAAGGCACCCCTTTCGGGCGAGATTACTAATACCGACCCGGCCTATAGACGTAACGGCCCAGTGAGTATTCCGCAGGAAGGGGGTTTTGAGAATCTATTCCAGTATGCAGGACCACTGGAGGACTGCAAGGACCTTAAGACCGCCGCCGTGTCAGCCCTCCTGGCCAATGAGTTTGTCCTGAAGAGTTGTGAAATCCTTGAGAGGTCCCCCATCAATAAAACGAGGCAGGGGAAGGGTATGCCCACGGCCAACCTCCTCCTCCTAAGAGACGCCGGTGACAGACTCCCTAAGTTCCCCGATATGAAGAGCAAGTTTGGCCTGAGGATGGCCTGTCTGGCCGATATGCCAGTGGAAAAGGGCATAGCCTCCCTTACGGGCATGAAGGTGGTAGAACTGCCCCCTCCCTCTTCAGATTTGAAAAGAGACTATCTCTTACGGGTCGAAAAAACCCTGGGGACACTAAAAGATTTTGACGGCCTGTACATCCATATCAAAGGTCCAGATATACCAGGCCACGACGGAGACGGCGAGGCCAAGAAGGTCTCCATTGAGACCATTGACCGATGGTTTCTCGGTCCATTGCTGGAGAAGATAGAACTCAAAGAGACTATCGTAGCCCTGACGGCAGACCATACTACCCCCTGCCAGCTCAAATCCCACTCCCATGACCCCGTACCTCTAGTATTATGCGGCGGCCCTATCACGCCAGGCCATACCCAAGACTTTTCCGAAGAGTCTTGCCAGAAGGGGAGCCTTGGAGAGCTTAAGGGAACGCAATTGATGCCTCGTATCGTAAAGTATATAAAGGGATAAACATGGTAAACTTGAAGAACAAAGACATCATTTCTATAAGAGACTTCACCATAGAGGAAATCCTTTACATCCTGAACATGGCGGCAGACATGGAGGGGCATAGTTATCCTGAACTCCTTAAGGGAAAGGTACTGGCCACCCTCTTCTTTGAGCCCTCCACCAGGACCCGCATGAGCTTTGAATCGGCGATGAAGCTCCTTGGTGGAGAAGTAATCAGCTTTGCAGAGCCAGGGGCTACCTCCCTGGTCAAAGGGGAGTCCCTTAAAGACGCAATAAAGATAATAGAAGGATACTCGGACATAATCGTCCTCAGACATTTCCTTGAAGGGGCCCCACGGCTTGCGGCTGATACTATAAGCATCCCAGTTATCAATGCCGGCGACGGGACCAACCAGCACCCTACCCAGACCTTCCTTGACCTCTACACCATCCTCAGGGCGAAGGGTTCTCTGGAAGGGTTATCTGTGGGGTTCCTGGGCGACCTAAAATACGGCCGTACCGTCCACTCCCTGGCCTATGCCCTTGCCCACTTCCCCTGCCAGATGTTCTTCGTCTCCCATCCCTCCCTGAGGATGCCCGTGGACCAGCTTGAAGAACTCAAGGAAAGGGGGGTTAAGTACTCGGAGCATGACTCTTTTGAGGAGATAAGCCATAGGCTGGACGTCCTCTACTGCACCCGTATCCAGCAGGAGCGCTTTGCCGACCCGGTAGAGTACGAAAAGGTTAAAGGCACATACCGTCTCAGTAAGGGCCTGATAGAGGGACTAAAGGTGAAGCCTGATTTTAAGATACTCCACCCGCTTCCCAGGGTAGACGAGATGGACGAGAGCCTGGACGAGACCCCGTATGCGGTCTATTTCCAACAGGCCAAGAGTGGGATCCCCGTCAGAAAGGCACTGCTGGCCGCAGTGCTAGGGGCAAAGGAACTGTAATTGTAGGGGCGACCCACCGGGTCGCCCCTATGTTCTGCCTAATCATAGGCGTTGTACTATTAGAGGTTAAAAGAATATGAAACAACTCCAGGTCTCCGCCATAAAAGACGGTACGGTCATAGACCACATTGACAGTAAGAGCACCTTTAAGGTAGCCTCCATCTTGAATATACATGAAGAAGGCAAGCTGGTGCTGGTGGGGATGAACCTCTCCAGCCGCCGCCTGGGTAAGAAAGGCATTATTAAGATAGAGGATAAAGTCCTCACCCAGGAGGAGGTCAATAAGATAGCCCTCATCGCCCCCAATGCTACATTAAATATCATAAAGGATTTTGAGGCAGTAGAAAAAAGGCCCGTGAGCCTGCCCGAGGAACTTATTGGCGTCGTGAAGTGTTTTAACCCCAACTGTATCTCTAACCATGAACGCATCCCAACCCGCCTGAAGGTGGTAAAAAAAACCCCCGTCCGCCTCCGCTGCCACTACTGTGAAAGGGTTATGGAAGGGGAAGATATTGAATTACTATAAAATTACAAATTGCAAATTAACTAAATGGCTACCTACAAGCAATTTGAAGACCTGCCCGTCTGGAAAAAGGCCAAAGAATTGGGTGTTAGTATATACTCCCTGACCAAAGGCAATCCCTTTGCCAGGGACTACCATTACATAGCCCAGGTGCTCTGTCACCTGGGTCTGTCTATAAACCTCCAGGTTCAAAGAATCTGTAATTTGTAATCTAACCCATGTCTACAATATCATCTACACGGCCGAAAAGTGTCTCTATTGACCGTCGGTAGAGGTTCTGATACTATTGGTTGCGTAAGTCAAGGTTTGGATACCATTATATAGCCCAGGTGCTCTATCACCTGGGTCTGTCTAAATGAGACGAGTGCCTCTATTTGTTTTGTGTCTATTTCTTTTTATCGGCCTGCAACTCTGGGTCTTACCGTTAAAGGCAGAGGTAGGCCCTCAGGCGCCAGGCGGTGCTGCCGTTTTTGTCACCAGTAGCGCTGCCACACCGCCTGTTGCAGATATTGAAAGATGGCTGAGGCAGTTATATTCCCCCGATTTGGCCACCCGTAGTTCAGCCGCCATCTCCCTCTTGAGCACGAACCATCCAGCAGCCCTTGAACCCCTCTTAAATATCCTGAAAGGTGTGCCTGCCCCCAATGGTGTACAGGCAGGAGATAAGGCACAAGAGAAGGAGGCACTGGTTACCGCTATAAAGGCCTTCGGTTTTAAGGGGGACGATAGGGCAGTGGTACCGCTCATGGAACTCCTTCAGAAAGAGGAGCAAGAGGTAAGAGATGCAGCCTGCCAGAGTCTGGGTAGACTCCGCACACCCAGGGCCGTAGGGCAGATGGCTGCCCAACTCCAGGAACCCAGGTACCCGGTGTCCGCAAAAGTACTCCTCGTCAGGGCCCTGGGACAGACCAGGGATAAGGAGGCGGTAGAACCACTCCTGGCCCTCCTGGGAATAGAAGTTCAAGGGTTTAAGGGTTCAAAGGTTCAAGAAGCAGGGCCACTCCCGACGAAAGAACTCAGGGAGGCCGCCCTGGAGTCCCTAAGCCTTATGGCCATGCAATCCTTTGGTAAGGACGTGGAGAAGTGGCAGGCATGGTGGAACCTTAATAAGGTCAAATCCAGAGAGCAGTGGCTGGCAGACATGGTAGAGAGGCTAGAGGAGACCAGTAAGGAGTTAAGGAGTGAGAATGAATCCCTGAGAAAGGAAGTGGCCCAGAAGACCATTGCCCTCCTGTCCGATGCCGTAAGCCAGAAGAACCCGAAACCCCTGTTAGAGGCCGTGAAACAGGGGCATACGGAGGTACGCCTCTTTGCTATCAAAGAAATCTCCAAATTAAATGACCCCAGCGTATTCCCCCACCTCATTGTCCTCCTGGCCGATAAGGAAAGAGAGGTGCGTGCGGCGGCGGTCCAGGCCCTTGGGGAGCTTGGGGATGAAAAGGCGATGGACCCCTTAATTACCGTATTAAACGACGAAGAGGCCTCGGTTAGAGAGCGGGCTGCCAGAGTCCTTGGGAGGTTCCGTCAGGGCCCGGTGGTAGATGCCCTGATAGGCACCCTGAAGCACGACGACACCGCTCTGGTAATAGCGGCCTGCGAGTCCCTGGGTCAGATAGGCAACCAAAAGGCGACAGAACCCCTATCAAAACTCCTGAACAGAGAGGAGGCCAAGCTCAGGGAGGCCTCTGCCGTGGCCCTGGGGAGGATTAAAGACCCAAGGGCCGTTACCCCGCTTATTACCGCCTTGAAGGATAAAGAAGAGAGGGTGCGATGGTATGCCGCCGATAGTCTGGGAAATCTAAGGGACGTGCAGGCAGTAGAACCCCTGGTGGGTCTACTATCCGATAACGTTGCCAGGGTCAGAGAGGCGGCGGCTGGGGCCCTCGGAAAGCTTGGGAGCGAAAAGGCCTTTGAGCCCCTCATGAAACTGCTGACAGATTCAGACAAAAAGGTGGCAGAACAGACTTCGGAGGCCCTCCTGGAGCTGAAGATAGAGTCCTTTGAGGCCCTGGGGCAACTAGCGGACGTATTATGTAATAACAAAGATTCCCGGCGTGCCATCCAGGTCCTGGAACGGCAACTCGCCCAGTTTTCCACCTCAGAGCACCATAAAGAAAAACTGTGGGACAGCCGGCTTAAATTGGCCGAAATATACCGCCTCCAGAAGGATTGGCAAAAGGCTATGATACTCTACGACGGGCTCTCAGAACATAATAAGACCGACATGGAGATAAAGACAGACCTTGTCTTGTGTCTGATGGAGATGAAACAGTACGACCGCCTCTTGGAGCTTTATGCCCGTTGGATGAAAGAACTCCCGGAATGCTCAAAAGAATGGTGGAAAGGGAGACTGGAGGTATTGAACGCCCTGTTTGAACAAGGTAATTATGTCAAGGTCGTGAAGGCGATAGACGCCTTCTTAATGGAAGACCCTGAACTGGGAGGACCTGACTTCAAGAGTAAGTACCTGGAACTGGCAGAAAGAGGGACGCGCAAGACCCAGGCCCTGGGAGGTAAGGTGGAGGGACTACCCGTCCCCTGAAGCTGGGATTGTAAAATGGAAATTGGTCCGCCTGAGGCGGATTAAATTTAAAATTTTCAATCTCCAATTTCCAATGCTAAATCTCTACTCCCTGTCAAAAGGGAATTGAATAATGAACATACTCATCGTAGGTGCAGGTGCCGTAGGGTTCAATCTGGCCAAACAACTCTCCAGTGAGGGACATGATGTCTCCCTGGTAGAGAAAGACCCCCACATTGCACGCAGGATAAGCGAAAAGCTAGACGTCCTCCTGGTAACGGGGAGTGGTAGCACCCCTGGCGTCCTTGAGACGGCCAGGATAAAGGAGGCGGAGATAGTCCTGGCAGTCACGGACAGTGACGAGGCGAACCTGACCACCTGCCTGCTGGCCCACTGGTATGGGGTGGACAGGAAGATTGCAAGGCTCAGGAATGAGGAGTACACCAGGGAAGGCTCATTTTTCAGGGAAAAGCAATTCTTTATAGACCACATAATAAACCCGGATTTTATAACCGTGGACTCTATCCTTAAAGTGATAGAGACGCCTGGGGCCAACTATGTGGCGGATTTCGCCGAGGCCAGCATCCTCTTCAGGGGATTCCATGTCCCTCCAGACGCCCCCATAGTCGGCAGGAAGCTCCAGGAACTCAAAGAATTCGGCTCCACAGACTCCTTCCTGATAGTTGCCGTCCAGCGTAAAGACGAGATGCTCATCCCCACGGGGCAGACCCAGATAGAGCCAGAGGACACCGTATTTGTACTGGTAGCGAGGGCCGGCCTGCCCTTCTTCCTGCCCATTGTGAACCGCAGGGCAATGGAGACACAACGGGTAATCATTTACGGCGCCACCAGGGTGGGCACACAATTAGCCCAAGTACTGGAAAAGAGGGTCAAGGTAGTAGTCCTCGTAGAACCAGATGAGGACAAGGCACACCTGGCCGCTTCCAGGCTCACGGAGGCCACCGTACTCCACGGGCACGCCACAGAGACAGAAATCCTCAAGGAGGTCACCTCCGAGGCAGTAGACTTCTTTGTGGGGGCCTCAGAGGATGAGGAGGCCAATATCCTCTCCTGCCTCCTGGCCAAAAAGCAGTACGCCAGGAAGACCATAGTGATTACCAAGGAACCCGACTACGTCCCCATCTTCGGCTCCATAGGGATGGATGTGGTGATTAACCCCAGGCTCTTTACCGTGAGTTCCATCCTCCAGCACATAATCCGCGGCCCCATCCTCTCCATGGTAAAACTCTTTGACAAGAGCGAGGCAGAGGCGATAGAGATGGTGGTGGAAAAGGAATCAAAGATGGCGGATAAGGCCCTGAGGCACGTACACTTCCCTAAAGGTTCCATACTGGGGGCCATCGTAAGAAAGGGGGAGATGATATTGCCCCATGGCGATTTTGTAGTAGCTTCCGGGGACCGGGCCATAGTATTCACCACACCACAGGGCAGGGAAAAGATTCAATCCCTTTTCACGAAGGGATAATTACCCTGACATACGACAGATGAACCCCTTACCCATTCCCCTCTCTAACCTGGCAGGTATTGCAGGATGAACTCCCTGGTCTTATCTACCATCGGGGGGTTACTGGTGCTACTGGGGGCCAGTATGCTCCTACCCCTTGCCGTCGCCCTTTACTTCGGCAGCCCTGGGGAAGTGAAGCCACTGGCCTGTGCTCTGGTCATTACCGTGACCGCAGGAGGATTGATGAAATACCTCTTCCGTGTAAAGGCAACCGGTCAACTCCCCTCAGAGGGCGACCTCAGTATCAGGGAGGGGGTTATTGCCGTAGTGGTGGGATGGGTCCTGTGCGCACTCTTTGGGGCCCTGCCCTATCTCCTCACGACCTCCGTAGGGAATTTTACTGATGCCTACTTTGAGTCCATGAGCGGCTTCACCACTACCGGGGCCACCGTTATCCAGCACCCCGAGGCCCTGCCCCCAGGACTGGCCTGCTGGAGGAGTTTTACCCAGTGGCTAGGAGGGTTAGGTATCGTAGTGTTCTTTATTGCCTTCCTACCCACCGCAGGGATGGCGGCCTACCGCCTCTTTGAGGCAGAGGTACCTGGTCCTGTCTCTGAAAGACTCCAACCACGGATTGCTGAGACGGCCAGGGTATTACTGCAAATATATGTTATCCTGACGGCCCTGGAGTTTGCCCTCCTCTATCTGGGAGGGATGCCTGCCTTTGACTCCCTCTGTCACACCTTTAGTACCATATCCACGGGGGGGTTCTCCACGAAGAGTTCAAGTATCGCCGCTTATCAAAGCCATTACATAGAGATAGTCATTACGGTATTCATGTTCCTGGGGGCCTGCAACTTTGTACTCTACTACCACCTGGGAAGAGGCAACCTCAGGGCTATCTTTAGTAACACGGAACTACAATTCTTTGTGGGACTCCTCTTACTCACCATCCTGCTAATAAGCTTCTCCCTGTCTTCTCAGGAGACCTCTTTCCCCCATGCACTGCGTAGGGCCTCTTTCCAGGTGGTATCCATTACCACTACTACTGGTTTTACCACCGGGGACTTTGATACCTGGCCGGATTTCTGCCGCTTCCTCCTGGTGCTGATGATGCTTGCCGGGGGCTGTGCAGGTTCTACGGCAAGCGGGATAAAGAGCATCCGCCTGGTCTTACTGACAAAATCCGTGGGGAGAGAACTCGTCCGTCTGGTCACCCCCAGGGTGGTGAAGCACGTAAAGCTCTACGGAGAGTCCGTAGAGGAGGAGGTGATTAGCAACACCTTTGGGTTCTTTTTCCTTTACGTCGGGCTCTTTGGGTTATTTTCCCTCATGCTGACGGCCTCTGGAAGGGACATCGTTACGGCCTTTAGCGCAGTGGCCGCCTGCATAGGGAACGTGGGGCCGGGGCTGGGAGCGGTGGGACCCAGCCTCAGCTACGATGGGCTTAGCGTAATGGAGAAATGGATACTCATCTTCTGCATGTTACTGGGGAGGCTGGAGCTCTATAGCGTCATCCTGGTATTTCTTTACTGGAGGCGATAGTTAAAAACAGTAAGCAGTAGGAAGTGGGCAGTAAACAGAAAAATAAACAAGGCAGTGTCTTCTGCTTACTGCTTACTGCTTACTGTCTTTTACAGGCACGGTCTTCCGGCTTCCAGTTTATCGTTCAATGCCTTAAGTAATTTCTCCAGCTCTACCCCCTTGAACTGGCAGGCGCCCTCCAGGGTAACCATCTTTGCCATGGTCCGCCTGGCAACGGGGTTGGTTATCTGATGGAAGCCAAACTGGAGGAATACCTCCAGGGTCTCCGGGTGCTGTTCTATTACGTCCGAGACCTTGTTGTCCTTTGAGACCTTTTCCAACTTCTTCGTTGGACAGACCTTCACGGGTTCTTCCTCCAGGTTCATAGTCTTCCAGAGATTGTAGGCGAAGAGGGCAAGGGCAGTAACCTCTATCCAGCCGGAGACACCTACCGCAGGATAGGCGATGCTGGGATAAGTAGGAACCAGCATCTGAAAAGACACCCGCAGGAATATCCCCACGTTTAGTAAAATAAAGGTGAGTTCGGATAGCCTGAAGCTGTAGATGTTCATCCCCCTGAAGGTAGGCACCATCTTGGAGGCATAGCCTATCATCATCATAGAAATAAAGCCGACCGTTACTGCATGATTAGAAGACCCGTAGAAAAGATGGCCTTTAGGGGTGGACTCCCCCAGGGAAGGTACTACGGCCCGTATTAACATACCCACTATCAACCAGAGGTAGGCCATCCGTATAGTCTTCTCATAGCTCCTATCCATAATCACGTCGGCCAGTTCCTTTGTGGGCCTCTCAAAGACCTTGAGGCCGTAGATGAATAGGAAGACCGCACCCACCAGGGCGTATGTGAGCCAGGGAGAGAGATATTCAAAAAAGTAGAGGAAGATAGAGGCGTTTATTACCCAGAAGGCCAGGTTGACCAGCGTGGGGTTAGGTCTTGGGACGTCCAGAAAGGCATATACCGTCCTCAAATTCACACCAAAGATGAACATACAGACAAAGCCAAAGAGGAAGACGTGTATCAGTTGTTTGTGGAACGAGGAGGGTATCTCCATGGTGGAGTGCTGGTAGAGGTACAGGTCTATATACAGGTTTTGGGCCGTTGCGGCAAGGAACCATACTAGCCCTGCCACGAAGAACTTATCAAATATCTCTTTGGGTAATTGGCTTGATCTTACAGTCATAAAGAGGACGTAGCAGAATATTGAGACCGCCAGGAGTTGCAGTATCCCTGAGAGCGGTATAAGAAAGGCCAGGGGTGTGCCTGGTTGGGTCTGGACGAGGGTCCTCAGCACAGTCCCCACCAGCATGCCCCAGAAGCTCAGGTAGGTAATCTGCCAGGCGTAGAGGTCTGTATTCTTTACCCTGGGTAGTATGTAGTAGGCGAAACCCATGACAAAGAGGCCCACCCAGCCAAAGAGTTGTGCGTGGCCATGAGATTGAATGAGGATAACAGGGGGGACGTAATAATCATACTTTAGGGCAATGTAGCTCAGGATTCCTGCACCAAAGGTGCAACCGGCCGTAAGGACCATTACCAGGGCGGCCTTGACGTAGCGATAGTAGATAATATCCTCTACCAGTGGGGGTGCTACCATCCCGGGGACTGGTCCCTTACTTATGGCCTCTTCCAGTTCCCTCAGCAAGATTTCCAGGTTCACGTCGTGGGCCTTACAGAAGAAGGCCAGGGGTTCATTGGGCCCCCTTACGCCACCGGCCAGGACGAGCCTGTGGCGTTTGAAGACCTCAAAGGTCTCCGGGTGCTGGGCTATAATATCCTTTATGATAGTGTTCTTATCTAACTGCATAGGCATCAAAAACCACAGGCAAACTGGAGTATAAATACTCCTTTATTCGCAAGCTAAAGCTTGCGGCTACTGCGTATCAAAAACCATAGGCAAACTGGAGCATAGATACCAGGGCGATGGAGGCCGTCTCTATCCTTAAAACCCTGGGCCCCATACCCACTTCAAGGCATCCTGCCCTCCTTGCGTCTTCTACTTCTCCCTCGGTAAACCCCCCTTCCGGTCCTACAATGCACAGGAGGGTCTTTACCTCCGGATGTTCCTTAACGATTTCCTGTAAAGACCTCACACCAGGGCCTGTAGAGGCCAGGAGGGATAATTCATGACGGCCTGTCTCCTCCAGGAGTATGGGAAGAGAGGTCATCCCTTCCACCTCTGTAATACAGGTCCGCCCGCACTGCTTGGCGGCTTCAATGGCTATCCTCCTCCACTTCTCTACTTTTTGTGAGCTTTCTTGTCTTAACTTTACTACGCCCCGATGACACCCTATAGGGACGAGCCTCCTCACCCCTAACTCACATACCTTCTCTACCAGCACCTCTGCCCTCTGTCCCTTGGGTATGGAGAAGGCGAGGGTAATGGCCACCCTTGCTTCCCTATCTACCCGGGCAGAGCCTTCAACCTCCAGCCTGACCCTATCTCTACTGGTCTCTAATATCCTGCCTGTAGCCTCAGTACCCCTGCCGTCAAATAGATAGACCCTTTGGCCTGGCTTAAGTCTGAGGACGTGGAGCATGTGGTGGGCCTCACTGCCCTCCACCCAGACCTCTCCCTCCCTGGGGAGGGAGGGACAGTAAAAACGCTCCCACCTCATTTTAGTAGCTAGTAGCCGCAGGCTTTAGCCTGCGTCAGAGGGCGCAACCTGAAGGTTGCGGCTACTCCTTCAGGCGGCCTGCTCCGCCTTGTCGGGGGTGGCCTTGCCACCTTCGGGTGGTTTCTTGGTTACCATGGCCATACCTATCCACTGGTCCACCCAGCCCGTCACCGCAGGGCGGCCGTCCCTGTACGTCCTAATGATGTTAGTAGGACAGACCTTCACACACTCCCCACAGGAGGTACACTTGTTGTAGTCTATTACTGCAAGGTTATTGGTGACGTGTATGGCGTCAAAGGGACATACCTTCTGGCACTTCATACAGGCAATGCAAGGGTTATCGCACTTCTTCTTGGCCGTGCCCCCCTTATCCAGGTTCATGCACCTCACGTGCACGTACCTGGAGAGGGGGAGGACCTTGTAGAGATTCTTGGGACATATCTCTGCACACTTGCCACAGGCAATGCAGAGGTCTTCTTTGACCTCGGGGAGGCCATTGGGTAGCATAGTAATGGCATTTGTGGGGCAGACTACTGCACAGTCCCCAAAGCCCAGGCATCCATACTCACAATTCTTCTGTCCCCCCTGCACCAGGAAGGCGGCACGGCAGTTGGGTACCCCGCTGTAATGGAACTTGTCCTTGACGTTCTTGGCACTGCACATGAGTACCGCCACCCGCTTCTCCCTCTTCTCTGCCTTTACGCCCATGATGTCCCCCAGTTTCTCGGCTATCTCCTCCCCACCAGGGACACACAGGTTAACAGGGGCCCCTTCCAGGGCTACTGCCTGGGCGTACTTACCGCACCCGGCATAACCGCAGGCGCCACAATTTATTCCAGGCAAAGAGTTGCCGACCTCTTCTACCTTGGGATTTACAAGGACACGAAACCTCTCACTCGCCACGGCGAGCCCTAATCCAAAGAAAAGCCCTAAAAAACCCATAGATACAATAGCCGCTAATACCGTCTCCATGAATATCTCCTCTATTAGGGGTTAGGGGGAGGGAGTGGGGAGTAGCAAACTAGGGGATAG
>JASEHG010000149.1 GCA_030018855.1 Candidatus Brocadiaceae bacterium | reverse complement strand
CCTTACCGGTCAGGTCCGAGATGGGGAACATCAATCGGTTTCTGAACCTGTCGTAGCAACCTTTCTTACCTTCCCGGGCTATCACCAGCCCCGCCCCTAGCAGGGTCTCGGCAGAGATACCCTTACCCTGGGCTACGGTCAAGAGGCCGTCCCAACGGTCAGTGGCATAACCTATACGGAATTTCTCTATGGAACCCCTGTCTATCCCTCGTTTGTCCAGGTATTCCCTTGCCTGCCTACCCTCCTCAGAGGATAGACATGCTTGAAAGAATCCGGCCGCCAGGCTGTTTGCCTGGTAGAGATAATCCCTTTTCTCGTAGGAGGCATCCCGTCTCTGGGGTATATCCACCCCTGCCTTCCTGGCTAGAGACCTGACCGCCTCGGAGAAGGAGAGACCCTCCTTCTTCATCAAGAAGTTAAAGACACTCCCCCCCTCTCCACAGCCAAAACACTTATAGAACTGTTTTTCCTGACTTACGGTAAAGCTAGGGGTCTTTTCGTTGTGGAAGGGGCAGAGACCTATATAATTTTTGCCCCGTAGTTTGAGGGGTACGTACTGGCTGACTATAACTACAATGTCTGTATACCTTTGGACCTCTTCTATCTTTTCTCTGGGTATACGTACTGTCCCGGTCATTAGCGGTCTAGGCTTTCAAAAATACCAAGTATACCACAAAAAAAGAAAATGTCAAGGAGGGTGAGGGTGGGGTATGTGGAGTATATAGACATGGGTAACACTTTTAGTCTAAACCTTACTGGGGTAGGGGTGTATTGTGATACGCCCCTACTGGCTCACCGGATGATTAGTGTAGGGCCGGGCCCATGTGTAGTCAGGCAACTACATCGCTAGGGTTTTTGTGGAGCTCAAACTCGTGAGGGAAGAGTGCTGGATGTAACTTTACAAAACAACTGGATCCGTCAAGGCTGATTCGGACTAGTACACGAAATGGACGCCTTTTACACACCTACAAAACTTTTTAGGAACGCCCTCCCTAGTGTTGTTGCGAATTGAATGGCTTGACCAATGAATCTTACTAGTCTCCTCCTTGCATCAGTCTCCGCCCGCACCCATTGGATTAATTCCTGCATACGTTGCTGTTCCTCTGGGGAGATTAAGTCGCGACACCTTAGATTTGCTAGTCTTTCTGCACTACGTTTAGTCTTTAAATCCCCGCGCAACTGGAGCAGGTCCATTTTCACTTCCTCTGCTGTGTTGTCTATTAGACGGTTTAATAATTCTATCTCCGCCTTGTAGAGGTCTTCGCCCGTCAAACCCTGGGTTGCCAATGCGTTTAAATCATTAGTAAGCTGATCCAGCGCGTTGTCAGAGATAGGTTGTGGAATCCCCAATCTTGCGGCTGCAACTGCGCCTGAAGGTGCGGGAATGCTCCCTAAGATTTGAGACATTCTGGAAACGTACGTTACCATTACAACTTCTCCTTTCGTTCAGGTAGTCTATTTTTGCACTTCGTCTTTTTTCCCAAATTTTGATAATATTTCGGCCCACTCAGGCATTTTAACATACTCCATGACCTTATCAACCTCTAACTGTGAGCCTGCTTGGAGATATCCCTCAAGTGCCCTTGAGTTCCTGGCGAGTTTCCGGGAGAGTTCTATTAACTTTTCATACTCTTGTAGCAATGAGTTATAATCTTTTAGAATCTCCCTTCTTCCCCCCGTTTCCCCGGTAGCAAACATGTATCGGAAGTCTATTTCTGTGAGTTCCATCAAGGCTTTTTTGACGCACGAAGGGTTGGATTTTATTGCATCCTTATATTTGTTTACTACGTTTTGTTTTTCCAGTCCTATGGCCCATATGTCCATGATTGTCATGTAATCATCCACTGCGGCACTTTTGAGATCGTTGAGGGAATCCACTACACCTTTTCTTTGGTCTTCAAGCCGCTTATTCAATTTCTCAAAATACTGCCTCTCAAGGGAAGCAAGTTCTTTAGCCCGTGGCGGGGTAGCACAACCCATTAAAAAGCCTAAAACCAGGAGCAAGGCTATCAACATGTCTTAGAGGTGTCCTTTCCTACTTTTTTTCTGCTCTTTTTGCTTCTCTTGGATCTTCTGTATCTCTTCGAGGGTTTGCAGGAGTTTTTTCACGTCCTCACTTTTGGGCGTAATATCTATGTTTATAAAGTCGTCCAGGGCCTTCTGCCCCTCCGCCATTAGCCGTATCTGTGCGTGTAAAACAGTAAACTGTTCCTTAAGTTTATCTGTGGCCTTTTCTGCAGAGTCTCTTGCACTTTGATGATTCGTATCGTTTTCCTCAGCACGTTTAGATTCACGAATAATTTCATTTTGCTTTTCCAATATGTCTTCTGTCATACCGCTCTCTGAAGTTTTATTAATCCGTTTTAATGCCTCCTTGGTTACATAGGATTTATCACCCAGGGAAAGGTTCTTTTCAAGGGCCAATGCTAGAGATTGTTGGAACCTCTTGGCAGTGGCATCAAATTCGTCCTGTAGTTGGAGCTGTTCTTTTGACAGGTCTTTTGCCTCCTTTGGATAGGCACAACAGATGGGCAGGAGGGCAATACAGATTATGAATCTAAGATAAGTTATTTGGGCCATTCCGGTTTTTTAAATAATTGAGACAAAACGCCTATAAAACCCGTGCCACTGGATATGCCAAATGCATAAAGCGCCGTTTCGAGGTAATCAGCCGGGCTACCAAAGGGTTTTTTCCAATACGTGGTGTATAACCCTACCACTACAGTAATTACTACAGCAACAACCATTGCGGTGCTTATAACACACCGTTGACGGCGTAAGAGGGTCTGGAGCTCTAACCCACGTTTAATTTTGATGCGTGTCTTATCTAGCGTTATCCCTTTCCCTGAGGGCAAGGCTTTCTTGAGGAAAATAGTATATTTGTTGGGTTTAGAATAGGGGTGGTGCACCTTTTCGTCTTTCTTGCCACTATAGAACATCTGCTCTGGGCGGCTTCCATCTCCATAGTCCCATTCGCAAAGAATTGGTTCCTTTGGATTCTCTATAGACTCAATGTAAAAACTGATAGACCTTCCTACAATTCGGTCTTCTTTGCGTTCTTCCACCTTTATCTTCATTCCAAGTGATTTGCAAAAGCGACCGTAAAAGTAGGCATATGCGGTGGAACCAAACGTGCTGACGCCAGGTCCTTCTAACATCTCCGGCTTGGCCTCCAACGCCTGAGACTGCTTTTGAAAATAACTACGTGTCACAGAATCCAATGAGGATGCATCAGGAACTACCTGCTCTACTACTCTCTCGTTTCCAGACACGGTTTGCTTTTCTTTAAGCCTTGTTTTTAGGTCAGCCATTGTTTTTTTTACTTCTGCAAGGATATTTTTATCCTGCTTCAACTCTGCTACAATCAAGTCTGATTCGGCTTTTTTAATCTCTTCAAGGTCTCCCGTTTGGTCACGAAGCTTATCAAGTTCTTTTCTCAATTCCTGTATCTCAAACCTGAAGAGTTGAAATTCTGCGGGCAACCAGAAAGAGGTAAGTAACGCAACAACTACTACACCAGGGATCATGACCCCTATAAACCACCCCCAGTGGTGCTTTACGATTATTTTTATCGGCACCGCAACGGCCTCGCTAAGTTCAGGCGAGGGGATGTGGATTGTAGCAGTAAATGTACCTACTTCCTTAGCACCTTCAATGTCAAATTGTAATTCAGCTTTCTTATCAGCACTGAAATTCTGGGGGCTCAACACGGTATTAGTTATCCTCATCGTCCTCGGAATAACCCCGTCTTCTCTGATAAGAAGTTCTACTAGTATAGGTTGTCCGGTAGCTAAGGCCTCACCTTTTGTCTGGACCAGCGGGAGGCTCAACCCCCGCTTATTTGTCACTCCCCACCACTTTCCCTTGACCACCACAAAGGTTGGTATATCTTTTTCTTCAGGGCGCTTTACTGGTGGGACTGTCTTTGCCTTATTAGAGACGGCAAGTGTGATTCCCTGCTTAATAATAATACCATCCTTCTTCTCCCCCGATGAGGTGGCCTCTACGATAAACTCAGCTTTATAGTTACCATCCTTTTTAAAATACGCCTTGTCCCTTTGAATAGTTACTCTTACGACCTTACCATCTTCTATAACTACTTCCCCTTCTGGTTTAATGTTTATGGCCTGCATTTCCGGGAGATGTTTACCATCTGGGTCCTGGAGGTTTACAACGCTCACTTTGACGTCTTTAAAATCGCCCCCCTCAGCACGTAACAATATCACTGCATCTCCTTCGGAGATTGAAAAGGCTTGATTAACGTCGTTTACGACCTTTAATTCTTTCTTAGAAGTCTGGTTAGCTTTCTTAGGGGTACTATCCGATACTGGAGGGGGCTGGTCAACTTCAGCTAGGGAGAAATGTTGAAAGGAGAAAAAAGGTGTAAATAAAAGGAGGAAAACCACCTTGACTAATGGGCTGGAAAGCAGATGCTTTAAAGGTAACAACTGCATACCTCGCTACCTCCAGAAGCCGTACATTTTGCGCCTCTGTTTGCAGGACATTGAGACCCACAACGCTGAGATTTTACTCTCTTTAATTTTGTTGTCAAACAAAAAGTACTGATTTGATGTAGGGCAGGGGCTGGGGGGGGGGTATATTGAGGTGGGGAATAACTAACCAGTAGCTAGTAGCTAGTAGTCAGCATAAAGGAATAATGTTTTTCCCCGTCTACTTGCTACTGGCTACTCTCTGCTAGCTACTAGCGACTAGCTACTACGTATTAGGCCCCATGTTCCAGAGCCTCTGCCTGGCCTCGTTCACGGTCCACAGCCCCGAGCGTACCAGCCTCTCTGCTGTCTGGCTCTTGAGGTCCTCGTTTTCCTTGAGGGCCTCCACCCTGGAGAGGT
>JASEHG010000148.1 GCA_030018855.1 Candidatus Brocadiaceae bacterium | reverse complement strand
GCCTTAGCTGATTGCTAAGGCAGAAAAAGGGGTAATATGCTAAAAAAACCCATCCTCTTCACCCCCGGCCCTACGCCCATCCCGCCCGAGGTCTCCCTGGCCGAGGCTACCCCTATGATACACCACCGTACCCCAGAGTTCTCCCGCATCATCTACGAACTCAAAGATGACCTCAAGCACCTCTTCCAGACCCAGGAAGGGGAGGTCTACACCTTCAGTTCCTCAGGCACGGGGGCCATGGAGGCCTGCGTGGCCAACCTCCTCACTAAGAAGGACAAGGCACTCGTAATCCTGGGCGGGAAATTTGCCGAGCGATGGGTAGAACTCTGTGAGGCATACGGCGTAAAGACGGCCACAGTTGACGTAAAATACGGCGAGGCCGTAGAGCCTGCGGCAGTAGAAGAGGCGCTCAAGAAAAATAAAGACATAAAGGTGGTCTTTGCCACCCAGTGCGAGACCTCCACCGGCGTATTGCACGATATTGAGTCCATTGCGAAGGTTGTGAAGAAATATTCGGCCCTCCTGGTGGTAGACGCCATTACCGGGGTAGGCGTCCACCCACTCCTCATGGACGCCTGGGGGGTGGACGTGGCGGTAACCGGTTCCCAGAAGGGGTGCATGATTCCACCAGGGCTTGCCCTCCTGGCCGTAAGACCAACGGCCTGGGAGGCCATTGAGAAGGCAGATTTGCCCCGATACTACTGGGACCTCAGGAAGATGCGGGACACCCTCAAAAAGGACACCACCCCCTTCACCCCTGCCATCTCCCTCGTAAGGGCACTGAAGGTGGCTGTGGACATGATAAAGAAAGAAGGGCTTGAAAACGTCTGGCAGAGGCACGCCCACATGGCCCATGCCACCAGGGAGGCGGTAAAGGCCCTGGGGCTTGAACTCTATGCCCAGCGTCCCTGTAACATCCTCACCGCCGTAAAGGCGCCGAAGGGGCTGGACGTGGAGGCATTCCTCAAGAGGCTCAAGAACGAGTACGGCATCTGGTTCGCCGAGGGGCAGGAGGAGATGAAGGGCAAGATATTCCGAATAGCCCACGTGGGCTACATGAACGACTTTGACATCCTCACTGCCGTCTCCGCAGTGGAGCGTGGGCTGTACGAGGCAGGGTATCCCGTTGAGATTGGCAAGGGCGTAGCCACTGCACAGAAGTGCCTCTTAAAGGGAGAAATTCCTAAGGAGGCAAAGAAGAAACCTGTCCCTGCACCACTTTAAATGGGCCGTGTCTTTATTTCCCGATACTAACTTGCAGTCGTTTGCCTAGAGCCATAGCAACGCGCTCTAATGTGGACAACTTGATGTCTTCTGCATGATTCTCAATTCTTGAAATTGAAGTCTTCTTGGTTTTAAGACGACGTGCAAGCTCTTCTTGGGTTAACCCTGCTGATTCGCGTGCCCGACGAAGCATTACTCCAACCTTAAACTGTTCGTAGCCTTCCTCAAATCCTTCAGCAAATTTTTTATCCTTTTTTCTCCTCTCACTTATGTATTCTCTCAGGTCACTCATGCTTCGTCCTCCTCTTCAAAAAGTCTCTTCTATAAGTCTCTGCCTTTTCAATTTCATGTTTGGGCGTCTTTTGGCTCTTTTTTACAAATCCATGGGTTAGCACAACTACAGAATTATTTGCGAAGAAACAAAATACACGATAAGCATTTGAACCAAATTGAATTCTACACTCCTATATTTCTTCTGTCCCACCAAGCTTCTTTAAATACAAAGATGGAACAACATCCAAATCTTCTAATAGGCTAAGTACCCATGTTACCTTCTGTGCAACCTTTCCCGGTAAAGAATCAAGAAAATCTTGTACTGGGCATTTACCATCGGCAGTTCTTAGAAGGCGACGGTTCTACTCACGACTCCAGGTTAACCTGCACGTTAACCTTTTGTCAAGAGCTTTTTATGGGGAGGGCGAGGCTACTACCCAGGTTTGTCTATTAAAGGCAGAAAAGCCACAGAAGGCGAAGAAAAAAACCTGTCCCTGCACCGCTATAAGAAGAACAAATATTAACCCTTAAAATTATTTTATACTGCTTCTAATTCGGTCTCTATTTCAGCAGCTAACTGCTCGCTAGGTTCAATATCCAACCAGCTTAGTACTGCTAGGTTGCGGATAGCTTTGGCAACCTCAATCTTATCATAAGGTGGACGTCTTTTCTGTTTCCACGCCATTACTTCGTCTAGGACGGCTTCTTCAGTAGGTTTGGTTCCTGGCGTTAATTTCATTGTCATTCGCGCGAAATGAACAGTAGCAGCAATTTCCGCCTGTTTTGTATTCAAGCGGCAAAAAAGGTCAGTTAGTTTTTCTATAATACACTCTGCTAATTTTATCTCTTGTTCGTAACTTTTTCTGGCATCTCCAAAAGTACTTCCGACTCTGACAGTAAACATTCTCCCAAGCTGTTCTTCTCTAGTAAGCCCATTATTGACCAATTTTGTAAGTTTAGATTTCAATTGAGGAGAAAAAGGACCAAAACTACCTCGTTCATACTTTAAACCAGTTCTCAACCCCATCTGCGTTCCAAAGTAAGAGATTTTTTGAAAAGCAGTCCGTCCCACAGGCCAATGATAAGGTGTTTCTTCAAGTCTTCTTAAAACTTCTATGATTGGTATAAACCCAAGTTCTATGCGCGATTCCGGTCGTTTAGTGGTTTCTACTAATTGTGCCGAACTAGGTTCACCAAGAAATTCTGGAGTCAATTCAGTATTTGGAGTACCCTGTGGGGCATAGAGTTCAACTGGAATTTCTAGTTTTTCTAAATGGCGATATAAAGTTCGCCCAACAACTGCCCATTCCAGCTCTCCTAATCCACAACCAAGGGGAGGGACAGCAAGAGATGTAATACCCCATTTCTTGTAGTTTAATTTCAAGTAGTGTAACCCTTCTTCAATATCAGAAAGTCTAGATACCGAACGCCAGTCCTGCTTCGTTGGGAATAGCAATATCCAGGGAAAAGTTAAAGATTTATAGAGATACGGCTTGCCTAAACGCACTTCTCCTCGCATACATCGTTCGTAGTAGTCTTTAAACATAGCAGGGAAGCACTTCTTAAACTCTAATGCCAGCCCTTTCCCCATTATGCCAACACAATTAACCGTATTAACTAAGGTTTGGGCCTTGGATTTAAAAATGTCACCGATTATGACTTTCACCATACCCTTTTCTCCTATAGAAAAAATAGTTTAGGGTTGAGTGAAACACTTTCAACAGGTGGTGAAGATTTTAGTAATTCGGTCACTTTTTGATAAGCGTCTTGACAGGACACATAAATTCCCTTAAGAAATTTTGGAAGAACAGAATAGGGGACAAGTACCTCCGCACAGACCGCAGATTTGCGATGCCAGTATTGAAAACGATTGCTGTCTATCCAGTTCTCAGCATAAACCAAAGATTTATCTAGATTCTCCACTCCTTCTGGAGAAGGATAAAAACGGGTATACTCACTAGAAGCATTACCATCTGAAATAACAATTTTAGGTTCATCAAGTATTGCAGGATAGATTTGCAATACACACAACTCCCTGTGCCTACCCTTAATTTTATACATCATAGGGTTTCTGGCATTGAAGTAAAGATTTACGTAGTCATGCAGTTTTAAGCCACCAGGAACCACGACTTTATCGCGACGGTCTTGAATTTCTTGATCAGCAACAGATGTGTGTTGAATTTTCTTAACTCTATTATGGCAGAGAATTCCACGTTCTACAATAGAAGGCAGGTTATCAATATGAGCAATAAAATGCAATTCTTTAATTTCTGAGCGAATCACTTGCTATCCGTACTGTCATTGCCGGAAGTGAACATATTTTAAAAAATACCTTTTATAAGTCAAAGGATAATCGCAAAAAACTTTTTAAGAGTCCGTCTCCTAAAAAGGGATTACTTACGTCTTCCTCTGTGCCATGAACTGGGCGAGGTCCCGGAAGAGGGCCTTGTCTCCCACTGGCAGCCCCTCTATGGTCTGGAAGGCCTTCTCCACCAGCTCATCGGCATATTTCTGGGCGTAGTCTATGGCCCCGTATCTCTTGTAAAGGGCAATTACCTCTTCTACTTCCCTGTCCGGGGTCTCCTCCCTGGGTTTGAGCATGACCTCAATGAGCCTGTCCCTGTCCTCTTTGCTTGCCCTGGAGAGGGTATAGGCGTAGAGGAAGCTGGGTTTGCCCTCTTTTATGTCTGAGCCAATCTGGCCACCCCTGCCCTTACCCTGGGCGAGGTCTATGAGGTCGTCCTTTATCTGGAAGGCGGGGCCTATGCTGTGGCCCAGCTCCCAGAACTTTTCTATTACCACCTCAGGGGCGCCGGCTATCACGGCACCTCCCACCATCCCGCAGGTGAGGTAGTAGGCGGTCTTGAGCTCCACTATCTTTAGATACTTCTCCATAGTGAACCCCCTATCGCCCCGCCAGTTTATATCCAGGGCCTGGCCTTCTACGGTCTTCTCGTAGGTGAGGGTGAATATGTCCAGGAGTCTCAGCCTTTTCTCTGCCGGGAGGGAGCTACTGAGGATACTTCGGTAGGCCCTGCCCAGGAGATAATCCCCAACGTTGAGGGCGTTAGCAGTACCGTATTTGCACCACACGGTGGGTTTATCCCTCCGCATGGTATCGCCGTCCTCTACGTCATCGTGGATGAGGAACATGTTGTGGAGGATTTCCACTGCCACTGCGAAGGGAATGGCCGCCTTTGGGTCTCCGCCGAGGGCGCCACAGGTTATAAGACACAGGGCGGGGCGGATGCGCTTACCGCCGCTATCCATGTGGTACCATATGGGTTCGCTAAGGTAGTCCTCCCGATGCGGGAGGAGTTCCTGCAGTTGTCGGTCAATGAGGGTACCGTACTGCTTAAGGGTTGCTTCTATGCGGTTTATGGCCATTTAATCAGGTCGCCTAGGCACGACTCAGGAATTCCCCCGTACGGGTATCCACCTT
>JASEHG010000147.1 GCA_030018855.1 Candidatus Brocadiaceae bacterium | reverse complement strand
TCCTCTCCCAGATAAGAGAAAGCATAAGCCCTGAGGAACACCTCCTCGTCTCCATTGCGGCAGGTATCCCCATCCATTTCCTGGAGGGCTGTCTCAGACCCGACTGCCGGGTCGTAAGGGTCATGCCCAACGCCGCCTGCATGGTGTCGGAGGCCGCCTCATGTTATTGTCTTGGAAAGAGTGCTACAAAGGAAGATGCCCTCCTTGTAGAAAAGGTACTGGGTGCAGTGGGGAAGGCCTTTAAGGTGGAGGAGAAATACCTGGACGCCGTAACCGGCCTAAGCGGTAGCGGTCCTGCCTATGCGGCCCTGATTATTGAGGGCCTATCAGACGGGGGGGTGAAGATGGGCCTGCCAAGAGAGACTGCCACCCAACTAGCCGCCCAGACCCTACTCGGGGCCTCAAAAATGATACTCAGCGGCTACCAGCCAGGACAGGTAAGGGACATAGTTACCTCCCCCGGAGGCACGACCATAGAAGGGCTACAGGTCCTTGAGAAAGGGGCCGTCCGAGCCTCCCTTATAGCCGCCGTAGAGGCCGCCACATTGAAGTCAAAGGCGCTAGGGGAGGGCATCAGAGGGAAATAAGTCCTAACATTGACAATTACCTCCTTCTATTGTAAATTTAGTTTTGGCACTTGTTTATATTCAATACACCGAAAGAATGTAAGGCCATATGATGTATTGAGACCTCTGCAAAAGTCACCCCAACATCATGTGTCATTCTGAGCGAAGCGAAGAATCTAGTGTTTTTGAGATTCTTCGGTCGTTTCACTCCCTCAGAATGACACTTGTGCGGAGTTTTGCAGAGGGCCCGTATTATGAAATAGGGTGAAGCGTGAGATTTAAGGTTATTGTAGAGCCAGACGGTGATGGGTTTCATGCAAAAGTGCCTACCCTTCTAGGCTGTGGTACTTGGGGGCATACTGTAGAGGAAGCCCTTGCGAACATTAAAGAGGCTATAGAGTTGTACCTAGAGCCTTCTGGAGAAGTTTAGAAAATATCTCTAACAAGGTTTTGAGAAGAATGTCCCTCATCGTCCAAAAATTCGGCGGTACCTCGGTTGCCGACGCCCAGAAGATAAAACGGGCCGCACTGAGGGTAGCACAGGCCCATAAAGAGGGCAACCAGGTGGTGGTAGTAGTGTCTGCCATGGGACACACCACTGATGAACTCTTTGACCTGGCCTATCAGATTACTGAAAGGCCCTCCACCAGGGAGATAGACATGCTGGTCTCCACCGGGGAGCAGATTTCTATTGCCCTGATGGCCATGGCCATCCATGCCCTGGGACACGAGGCCATATCCTTTACTGGAGCTCAGGTAGGCATCGTTACAGACAGCCGCCACACCAAGGCCAGGATAGTAAAGATAGACACCAAAAAGATACGGGAGGAACTGGATAAAGGACGTATAGTAGTAGTGGCCGGCTACCAGGGGATAGACGCCTATAATAACATTACCACCCTGGGACGTGGAGGTTCAGACGCCACGGCCGTGGCCCTGGCCGCCATGCTCAAGGCAGACATGTGCGACATCTTTACGGACGTAGCGGGTATTTACACGGCAGACCCCAGGGTAGTGCCAGACGCCAGCAAGCTGGAGAGGATTTCTTATGACGAACTCCTGGAACTGGCCAGCCTGGGGGCGCAGGTGATGCAGGCCAGGAGCGTAGAGTTTGCCAAAAAGTATAACGTACCTTTCAGGGTGAGACCCAGTTATAATGATTCTGAGGGGACCCTTGTTTGTCAGGAGGCAAAAGAGATGGAGGATATTGTAGTAAGCGGTGCGGCAGTTACCAGGGACGAGGCCAAGATAACCCTCAGGGGTGTGCCAGATAGGCCAGGGGTAGCGGCCACGCTCTTCGGAGAACTGGCGCGGTGCAACATAAACGTAGACGTGATTATCCAGAACATCGGTTCCCATGGGATGACGGACATCACCTTCACCGTCCCCAAGGGCGACCTCCAGGAGGCCATGGAGGCAACCAAGAAGATGAAGGAGGAACTCCAGGCCCAGGAGGTCAGTGCCGATAATAAGATAGCCAAACTCTCCGTGGTGGGTATAGGCATGAGGAGCCACTGCGGGGTGGCAGAGAAGATGTTCAGCGCCCTGGCCCAGGAGGGGGTAAACATACAGATGATAAGCACCTCGGAGATAAAGATTTCCTGCGTCATTGACGAGGCACAGGCAGAACGGGCACTGAAGGCCGTCCACAGGGCCTTTGAACTCCATAAAGTGGGGGAGAAAACAGGGGTTAGAAGCTAGGGAGTAGGGAGTAGGGGGTGGGGAGTAGTAAAAAGATTGCTACTCCCTATCCCCCACCCCCTACCCCCTCCTTTCCGACCTAGTTCTTGCATACCATGAAAAATGTAATAATCTACGATACTACCCTCAGAGACGGCAGTCAGGCCGAAGGGGTCTCCTTTTCCCTCCAGGACAAACTCAGCATCGCCCTGAAGCTGGATGAACTGGGGGTGGACTACGTGGAAGGAGGGTACCCCGCCGCTAACCCAAAGGACAGAGATTTCTTCAAAGAACTCCTCTCACACCCATTAAGTCATGCCCTCCCGGTAGCCTTCGGCAGTACCCGCAGGGCAGATAAGAAGGCAGAAGAAGACCCTGGACTCCAGGCCCTGCTGAAGGCCGAGACCCGGACCGTAACCATCGTGGCCAAGGCGTGGGACCTCCACGTCAAGGAGGTGCTAAGGGTCTCCCTGGAGGAAAACCTCAAGATGCTGTCCGATAGCATCCACTTCCTGGCGGCCCATGGAAGGGTGGTCTTCGTTGATTTAGAACACCTCTTCCAGGGTTACAAGAATAACGCAGACTACGCCCTCAAGGTGCTGAAGACCGCAGAGGAGTACGGGGCAAACACCCTGGTCCTTTGTGATACCAATGGCGGGAGTCTACCTGGAGAGATAGAAGAGATAGTCAAGAAGGCCAAAAGTCATGTGAAGACCCCCCTGGGCATCCATGCCCATAACGACGGCGAACTTGCAGTGGCCAACACCCTCGCGGCGGTAACGGCCGGGGCAAGGCACGTCCAGGGGACCATCAATGGCTTCGGAGAACGGTGCGGCAACGCCAACCTCTGCTCCATCATCCCCAACCTGGTACTAAAGTTTGGCTATCCGTGTCTATCACCCGAAAGGCTAAAGAAACTCACCGAGGTCTCAAGATACGTCAATGAGGTATCCAACTTCACCCCCCAACCTAACCAGCCCTTCGTAGGCCCCAGTGCCTTTGCCCACAAAGGGGGCCTGCACGTAGACGCCGTGAGAAAGCACGAGGCCACCTATGAACATATCTCCCCTGAGGTGGTAGGTAACGAACGGCGGATACTCCTCTCCGAGCTGTCAGGCAGTTCCACCATCCTGGCCAAGATAGACAGATACAATATCACCCATGACAAGGAATTCGCCAGAAAGATACTAAAAGAGGTACAGGAAAGGGAGAACCAGGGGTACCACTACGAGTCTGCAGAGGCCTCCTTTGAGATACTGGTAAAGAAGCTCCTGGGTAAACACAAGAGCTTCTTTGAACTGGAGGGCTACAGGACCATTGTGGAGAAGCAGGAGGGGAGGCCGGTAACGGAGGCGACAGTAAAGGTGAAGGTCCATGGAAAGAGAGAGCTTACGGTAGCCGAGGGGGAGGGCCCTGTGAATGCCCTGGACGCCGCCCTCAGGAAGGCACTGGAGAGGCACTATCCAAGTATAAAGGAGACTCACCTCGTGGACTACAAGGTGAGGGTAATTGATTCTAAAGAAGGCACCGCCGCTAAGGTGCGGGTGATAATCCAGACGAGGGATCACCAGGACCTCTGGGGCACTGTAGGGGTCTCTGAGAATATCATAGAGGCAAGCTGTCAGGCCCTGGTGGACAGTATAGAGTATAAACTATTCAAAGAGGAAGAGAAATCACAGAAGGTCTTGACGGAAACGGGAACACCGAAAAGATAGCCCATGACCTCAGAACTCCCCACAAAATATAACCCAGGGGAAGTAGAAGACAGGTGGTACAAACTCTGGGAAGGAAAGGGGTATTTCCACAGCGAACCTGACCCCCAGGGGAAGAGTTTTACCATCGTCATCCCCCCTCCCAACATAACTGGCGTCCTCCACATGGGACACGCCCTGAACAGCATCCTCCAGGACGTCCTAATCCGATGGAGGCGTATGCAGGGCTACAATACGCTGTGGATGCCTGGGACGGACCATGCAGGGATTGCCACCCAGAACGTGGTGGAGAGGGAACTGCTCCAGAAGGGCCTCCGCCGTCAGGACCTCGGCAGGGAGAAATTCGTGGAGACCGTCTGGAAATGGCGTGAAGAATACGGCTCCACCATCATAAAACAGCTCAAGAAGATAGGCAGTTCCTGCGACTGGCAGAGGGAACGGTTCACCATGGACCAGGGCCTCTCCAGGGCCGTAAGGGAGGCCTTCGTCAGGCTCTGGCAGAAGGGCCTCATATACAAGGGCAAATACATCATCAACTGGTGCCCAAGGTGTCAGACGGCACTGGCCGATGATGAGGTAGACCACGAGACCCACGAGGGTTCCCTGTGGTACTTCAGATACCCGTTCCGGGATGAGCCCCACCTGGGCGTTACCATAGCCACTACCCGCCCTGAGACCATGCTGGGGGACGTGGCAGTGGCCGTAAACCCAGGGGACGAACGCTACAAAGAGTTTATCGGCGAGAAACTTCTCCTGCCCATCGTGGGGAGGGAGATACCCATCATCGCTGACGAGATGGTGGACAGAGAATTTGGCACAGGGGCGGTAAAGGTGACCCCGGCCCATGACCCCAACGACTTTGAGATGTCCCTCCGCCACCAACTCCAACCCGTGACCGTTATGGCCGAAGACGGCACCATGAATACCCAGGCAGGGGAATTTGCCGGCATGGACAGGTTTGAGTGCCGTGAGGCCCTGGTGGAAGAATTGAGACAGAAGAGACTCCTGGTGAAGATAGA
>JASEHG010000146.1 GCA_030018855.1 Candidatus Brocadiaceae bacterium | reverse complement strand
CAGGCACAGGCGGTGGGGCTGCGGCCTGAGGTAGGGGCACGTTGCAACGTGCCCCTACTTGGACCGGCCCTGCCACTTTCTCTACTGGAGTAGCCCCAGTACGTGGTGGTGGGGTAGTAGGGCCGCTCCCCCCTGGGGCCCCTTTTTCGGCGGGTACTATCACACCCGCAGTCTCTGGTACTGGGTGTGACACTCCCACCCCCAGTGCCTTGGCCTTCTCATACTCTGCCGTGGCCTCGGCATTCATCCCCCTCTTGCGATAAACCTCTGCCAAGCCGTGGTGGGCCTGGGCATGATAAGGGTTTATTTGTACCGCCTTCTTCAGGGCGTATACGGCCTCCTCTAGCTGACCTCTCTGGCTGTAGAGGAGTCCCAACTGATGATAGGCGTCCTTAGCATGTGGGTTGATACCCACAATCTTTTTGTATTCCATAATGGCCTCTTCCAGCATACCTAGCTTCATATACACGACGGCCAGGCCGCGTCTGGACTCCGTATGGGTAAAGTTCAGGGTGAGGGCCTTTTTGTATTCTGCCACAGCCTCTGCCAGCAGGCCCTTTTCTTTGTATGCCTCGGCCAGTTCGTAATAGGCCTCTACGTCATAGGGTCTCTTCTTCACTGCCTTTTTGGCCTTAGAAACTTTGTCACCGAACATTTCGTCCTCCATCGGGAGTGGCCCTTGCCCTGTACCTCCTGGTACGGCACTCGCCACTCTATTCTTTAGTCATGAGCTCCGAGGCCTTCTGGAACTCCTTCTGGGCCTCTTCTTTTAACCCCTTCTTTTCCAGTACTAACCCATAAGTGTAATGGGCCTCGGGAAGCTCCGGGTAAAGGGATAGGGCACCGCCCGCCTCCGTAAGGGCCTCCTCCAGCCTCCCCAGTTCTGCCATGCAAACGGTGGCACCAAAACGGGCATCTATCATGGCATTGTTAAGTCGGAGGACACTATTAAAGGCCTCCAGGGCCTCTCTGTATCTCCCTTCTGCAAAAAGGACCTCCCCCATGTGATACTGAAGGAGACCGTCCTGGGGAGATATATTAAGGGCCTTCGTCAGAAACTTAGAGGCCTCCCCAAGCTCCCCCTTCTCTTTATAAGCAAGCCCCAGGGCAAGCAGGGCATCCAGCCGGAGCGGGTTTATCTCCAGGGTAGTTGTCCATTCCTTTATGGCATCCTCAACCCTTCCCATCCGGTCGTACGCAATACCCAGATTGTAGTGGGCCTCTTCATGACGGGGGTCAAATCTAATAACCTTGCCGTACTCCTCCACGGCATCCTCTAGTGCCCCCCTCATGTAATAAGCATTGGCCTGACTAAAGTGGCTCTCCACCCCTCCGAGGTCAATCATCGGTGACTCTTGCAGCTTCAGGGCCGCATCGGCATGGCTAAAGCCCTCCGTCTCCTCTTTCTTTCCCCCAAACCACAGACAAGAGGACAACATCAGGACGAGTATCAAGCAATATTGAAGTCTTATGGACATACTCTATCGGTATCTAAATAGATTAATAGTATAAGCCCATTCTCCCAATTTTCCAATGATTTATGCACCTATAAATTCAACAATAAACTCACCCCACAGGATTCGGCGTTTGCGTTCCCACCCCCTTTAGTTTATATTCCTGGTACTGGACACTAAAAGGATTAGTCAATTCTATCGGGAGTGGCCGATTCGGCCGAGTTCACCCGCCTCAGGCGGGGAGGCCTGCCACCTTCCCTGGAGAAACCGGAATGAGATGGATAATCGTCCTTGCACTCACAACACTCCTTTTTAATGGAGGCGGCTCCGTTACCGCCGGTAGTGACCCTGCCACCGAGGCTAAGGGAACATGGGGCGGGCCCTTAGATGCCATGCCTGACGAGGAAAGGGGGGAGTTGATAAAGATAATATACCAGACCTCCCTGGAGGGGGAGGTTACGTCTGAGAGACACCAGAGGTTCTGGGAGATAGTGGATTCAAGTAAATGGACGAAGGGCGACGTCCAGGAGGTGTGGGATAGAATCTTGGGACGGAGTTGTGTGTCTCAACGCTACATGACGCTTGCCGTGCTGGACGCCTTCTACAACAAGAAAGACACGAAGAGTCCTGAGTTTAAGGACCACGAAGACCGCCTGATAAGACTGGGGATTCTAACCGCAGAGTTGGCAAAGGAATCCGACGAGTTTATATATAAGGTGGCCCACGGAGAACCTGTGAAGATAGTGGATATATTTGGCGGCATGTGGCAGGAGAAAGTCTTTGACGAAGGACTGGCACAAGGCTACAGGGAGCCTTTTGACCAGCTAGATAAGCAATATAGAGCCCTGCTGAAGCTCTTTGATAGAAACTTCAAAGGCTACCAATGACTTTATTAGGGGATAGGGAATAGAAAACATAGGGCTTACTAAGGTAGGGGCACGTTGCAACGTGCCCCTACAAGGCCTCTCCCTGGAGTTCCTCCCAGCAACATACCTGATTTTTACCCCTCCTCTTGGCGGCATAAAGGGCCTTATCTGCATGCTCCAGCATAACCCCTGCTGAACTCACATCAGCATCAGAAGTAGAGGCTATTCCAATGCTTACCGTGATATTCATATCTTTACCGGAGGGGCTGAAATTATGCCTGGCCACAACTTCCACCAGCCTTTCACCGGCCGTCTTTGCCCCACTTAAAGGCGTGTGTGGCATGATGACGCAAAACTCTTCTCCACCATACCTCCCAACCATGTCCACCTCCCTTAATTGTCCCTTAACCACCTTTGCCAGTTCAACTACCACTGCATCTCCCACGGAGCGCCCATGGGTATCATTTATGTGCTTAAAACCATCTATATCAAGGAAAAGGACAGAAAGGGGATGTTTATATCTTAAGACCTTTTTGTACTCATTTTTCAGGCACTCCATCAGAAACCTGTGGTTATATAAAGAAGTAAGGCCATCCGTAACAGAGAGCATACTTAGCCTATTATTTGCCTTTTTCAGTTCTACATTGGTCACCTGCAGGTCCTGGAGTAGTTCTTTTATCATGGCGGCCTGCCTCTGTTTCTGCCAGGCATCTTTTACCCTATGCAACATATCCTCTGCCCTGAAGGGTTTTACAATATAATCAAAGACAGAATGTTTTACTGCCGACACAGCACTCTCTACGGTGGGTGCACCTGTCATAATGATTGCCTTTACATCGGGAAGTAATTCCCTCGCCTTCTCTATCAATTCCGTCCCATCCATTTCCTGGAGGTTAAGGTCAGTGATAATTATGTGGAAGGTGCCCTTCCGGACCATCTGGATGGCCTCCGTGGGGGAGGATGCGGCCTGACAGTCTAACCCTGCCTCCTTAAGGATAATGCTCACCCCCTCCCTTATAGTTTCATCGTCTTCCACTAAAAGGATACTGGGTTTATCCTCCGATAGGGGCAGATTTGACCTGCCGAGCAGGAGGTTACGTCTGATAATGGAATTTGTTAAGGCCGGTGGGGCGTTCCCTCCCAAGAAGTCTATGGGGCCACCGCTCATTAACGTGAGGATTTCTTCCAGCTTGGAGTCCGTACCCGTGAATACCACTGGTATGGAGGGCCTTAGCTCCCTTACAGCCCCAACCAGCCCAGGTCCGCACCCCGTCTGTTCATCAAATGGCAGGAGGAGGAGATTAAAGGGCCTCTTTTTTGCCTCCTCCAGTGCCTCGGAAGCGGTCTTGACCAGCGTTACCTTGTAGCCTTCCTCTTTTAGGGCCTCTACCAGGCTCCCGCTGGTCTCGCCTATTGCTAAGATGTCTTCTGCTTGCACGTATCACCCAAAACGGAGGCAACCGTAGGTTGTAGAAAATTTCCCCCCGGCTATTATCTATTGCCTACTTAACTCCTTGGTCAAGGTCAGCAGAAAGGGCCTTCTTTATCTTCTCCAGGGTCTTTTCCGTCTGTCCTTTACGTGTGGCAGCCCATCGCTCTATAGCAGAGAAAAGGTCTTCACTATGGATAGGCTTCTCAATGAAATCAAATGCCCCCAACCTTACCGCCCTCAGGATAACATCCGTGGTACCATAGGCACTGATGAAGACTATTGGTACATCACTATCCATCTCTCTTGCTTTCTGGGCCACTTCTAGTCCGTTTATGTCCGGGAGGTTGTAGTCCAGAAGCACGATATTATAGCGGTTTTCCTCCAGCTTCTTCAGCCCTGCATTTCCCGTCTCGCTTGCATCCACTTCATATCCTTGATCCTGAAGGATTGTGGTTAACGCAAACCTTATAGGCTCTTCATCGTCTACGATAAGGATTCTTTTCTTCGCTGTCATTCCAGGCCTCCTTTCAGATGAACCCTTTCTATCTTAGGAATGTCTTACGGTAAGGACCGGGCAGGGGGACTTTCTTACCACATTCTCTGCCACACTGCCGATGACCACATGGGCAATACCAGTACGCCCATGGGTGCCCATCACAATTAAATCTACACCCTTCTCCTTAGCCGCATTTATAATCTCTACTGCAGGTATTCCCATACTTACTATAGTCTCCACGTCTATCTTGCCCTTGGCCTCCTTGAGGACGCTATTAGCTAGTTCCTCTCTCACCTTCTTTAGAGTCTCCTCGCTGGGTTTGGGCATCTCAAAGGAGAGGGGTGCCTCATGGCCGTACATACGGATGTCTATTACATGGATTAGATAGAGTTTGGCCTTGTCCCTCTCGGCCAGCGAGACTGCCTGTTTCAGTGCCTCGTTAGAACAGACTGAGTAATCCACTGGACAGAGTATCTTTTTGAAGCCGTTCATGGTTTCCTTTCCTCTTCAGGTAGAATATGCGGAGTCCACTGGTCATGTCAATGGATTGTATCAGTGATACCAGCGTATCAGAAGTGGCCCCACCACCTCATGTGGACTTGGACTCCCCAGCCTCCAACAGTTCACCTTACTCTCAAAATATCCCAGATGTTACCCCATACGACCCAACATGTCAACACGTCTTTCTCTGGTGTCAGGGACGTAAAGCTAGGACTGACGTACCGTAAGGACTGGGCAAGAGGCATGCCTCACCACATTCTCGGCCACAC
>JASEHG010000145.1 GCA_030018855.1 Candidatus Brocadiaceae bacterium | reverse complement strand
TGAAGAACTCCTTCACCTTTTCATCGGTAGCGTCAAGGTATATCCTTTTCATAGCATTAAACCTCCATCTGGCTGTTTTGTAAGCAGATGTTCCCTTATAATTTTAGAGGGTATATAGTCTCCGTCAAGGCCAAAAGGCGGCAATCTCCACGGGGTCGCCGGCGTCCCTCAGGTCAATGAACCTGGTGCCTTTTACTACACGTCCTGCCTTGACGTCAAGACAGGGGATGATGCGTTTGGCGAGCATGATGGGGTTTACGTCCTAGAAATCCTTCTCAGGGCTTGAGGCCCTGGCGTAGAGCCTCTTGGGTATCCTCCCTGCCAGATAAGCAAGCCTGCCTGACTCGCAGGCGAGTCTCATAGCCCTGGCCATCTTGACGGGGTCCTTTGCGTGGGCTATCCCTGTGTTGAGGAGCACCCCCTCACAGCCCAGCTCCATGGCTATGGAGACGTCGGAGGCAGTACCTACGCCGGCGTCCACTATGATGGGTACCCTGGCGTTCTCCAGTATAATCCTGATGTTGTTTCTGTTCAGTACGCCCTGCCCTGAACCTATGGGGGAGCCTGCGGGCATAACACTGGTGGCCCCGGCCTCTTCCAGCCTTTTTGCGATGATTGGGTCGTCTGAGGTATAGACCAGTACGGTGAAGCCTTCCTTCACCAGTTGCCTGGTGGCACTGAGGGTCTCTACAGGGTCTGGGAGGAGCGTACGTTCGTCCGCCAGTACCTCCAGTTTAATCATATCGGAGAAGCCGGCCTCCCTGGCCAGGTAGACGGTCCTTACGGCCTCCTCGGCACTGTAGCAACCGGCGGTATTGGGGAGGATGGTGTAGCGTTTGGTGTCTATGTGGTCCATCAGGGACTCACCCTTGGGGTCTTTTAGGTTAAGCCTCCTTACCGCCACCGTTACCACCTCTGCCCCGCTGGCCTCCAGGGCCTCCTTCATTATCGGCATGGAGGGGTACTTCCCCGTGCCGACAAAGAGTCGGGAGGTGAACTCGTATTTGCCTAATTTAAGTTTGTCTCCAGCCGTTTGCTTTATTAAAACTTGCTCCAAGAACTACCTCCACTTAAAAAAACGAGATTCTTCGCTCCGTTCAGAATGACAACTGTGAAATGGGATTGCTACGCTCGTAACAACAATTCCAACCCTAAACTGTCACCCTGAGCGAAGCGAATGGTCTCAATTCTAGTTTCAACCATGTCATAAAGAGACCCTCTCGGTATTTTCAACCTGTAATTAATAGAGTAACAACTTTATACGATTACCCGCCCCCTACAAAGGTAACAATCTCAAGGGCGTCGTTTTCTTTTAGTCCTCTGGTGGCGTGCTCTAGCTTGGGTACTATCTTCTTATTGATTTCCACCGCTACGGGACGCTGGGCTATGCCTAGCCTGTTGAGGAGGGCCTGGATTGTTAGACCTTCTGGATAGTCGCCTCGTTCTCCATTTATTACGAGCTGCATACGCACCACTCCTTGTTACCGGCGGGCGGAGGTATGGGCTAGCCCTGAACCAGCACGGTTCAGGGCTGGCCTCTTTTTCCTTACATACTCATCAATGGCCTGTGCGGCCTGCTTGCCTGCACCCATGGCCAGTATGACCGTGGCCGCCCCGGTGACGATGTCGCCACCAGCGAATACCCCTTCCTGGGTAGTCTGTCCATTCTTTTCATCGGCTATGATGTTGCCCCTGGGGTTGACCTTCACTCCGGGGGTGGTCATGGGGATTAGGGGATGTGCACTGGTACCTATGGCGATTATTACGCAGTCCACGTCCAGCAGGAACTCGGAGTTGGGTACGGGGACCGGGCGGCGACGGCCTGAGGCATCAGGCTCCCCCAGCTCCATCTTTGTGCACTCAAGGGCCTTCACCCAGCCCTTTTCGTCTCCGAGTATCCTTACGGGGTTGGTCAGGAGGTGGAACCGCAGGCCCTCCTCCTCCCCGTGTTTTACCTCCTCTATCCTTGCGGGCATCTCTGTCCTGGAGCGGCGGTAGACGATGTAGACCTCTTCCGTGCCCATCCTCAGGGCGGTCCTCGCGGCATCCATGGCCACGTTACCGCCGCCTATCACTGCAATCCGTTTCTTCTTCAGGATGGGGGTTACATGGCCATTATCGTATGCCTTCATCAGGTTTACCCTGGTGAGGTACTCGTTGGCAGAATAGACACCGCAGAAGTTCTCCCCGGGGATACCCATGAATAGTGGGAGTCCTGCGCCAGTGGCCACAAAGACGGCGTCAAAGCCGTTTCCCAACAACTCGTCTACCGTCTCCATCTTCCCTATGACTGAGTTTAGCTCTATCTTTACGCCCAGTTTTTTGAGGTATTCTATCTCTGACTCCACGATTGCCTTGGGGAGTCTGAATTCCGGGATACCGTACACCAGCACTCCTCCGGCCTTATGGAGGGCCTCAAATATCACCACCTCGTGCCCCTTCTTCACCAATTCCCCTGCGGCACTAAGCCCGGCAGGGCCAGACCCCACTACGGCCACCTTGTAACCGGAGGGCTCCGGTAGTTCAGGTATACTTATTGCCCCGTTAGTCCTCTCATAGTCTGCGGCGAAGCGTTCCAGGTTGCCTACGGCCACGGAGGTAAACTTCTTGGCCACTATGCACACCTTTTCGCACTGGTCTTCCTGTGGACAGACCCTGCCGCATACGGCGGGAAGGCTGTTGTGTTCTTTCAGCTTCCTGGCGCTCCCTGCGTAGTCTCCCTCTGCGATGAGTTTGATGAAGGCCGGTATATCTATACCTACGGGACAGCCTGAGCGGCAGAGGGGCTTCTTACACTGGAGACAGCGACTGGCCTCCAGTCTGGCAAGCTCAGGAGTGTAACCCTGGGGTACTTCGCTGAAGTTCTTTATCCTTTGATGGTGGTCCTGCTCAGGCATGCGTTGCCTGGGGGTCTTTTGCTGTTTCAGGTTGTGCCCTTCTTCACATACAGTGGGGTCTTTCATCTCTTTACCTCCTGGAACTGGCTGGCAAACCGCTGGTTCATCTCCTGCTCCCGCTCCGTATATGTCTTGAGTCTCTTCATTAGTTCGTCGTAGTCCACCTGGTGGCCGTCAAACTCAGGGCCGTCCACACAGCCAAAACGCGTTACTCCCCCCACGGTTACCCTGCAGGCGCCGCACATCCCGGTGGCATCCACCATGATGGGGTTCAGGCTTACGATAGTCTTGAGACCATAGGGCTTGGTGACTTTGCTTACGGCGGCCATCAGGGGTACGGGGCCTACGCAGACCACGAGGTCTATCTTCCGTCCTTCGTCAATGAGTTTCTGTAATAACTGGGTAGGGAAGCCCTTGAATCCTGCGGAGCCGTCATCGGTGGCTATCAGTAGTTCGTGGCTGATTTTCCTCATCTCCTCCTCAAACATCACGAGGGACTTGTTACGGGCACTGATAATGGCAATTACGTGGTTACCTGCCTTGTAGAGGGCCTCGGTGATGGGTCTGCCCAGGGCCGTGCCGAGTCCGCCTCCGATACTGACGACCGTGCCGTAATTTTTGACGGGGGTGGGGTGGCCCATGGGGCCTGCGATGTCCAGGATGTGATCCCCTACCTTCAAGGTGCTCAACTGCTTGGTGGTATAGCCTACCGTCTGGAAGACAATGCTTATGGTCCCGGCCTCCGGGTCTGCGTCAGAGATGGTCAAGGGTATGCGTTCTCCTTGCTCATCTATCTTGACGACTACAAATTGGCCTGCCTTCCGCTTTCTGGCTATCTTGGGGGCCTCTACCACGGTGCGGTAGATGACGTCTGAGAGTTTCTCCTTTGCTACTATCTTGAACATTCCATCTTCTCCAGCGATTACCTAAAAACGATACGACAATAATCCTATAATATCACACAAAAAACCAGTTTCAAGGGGCTTCAAAGAGGCGGGAAGAAAGGGTACATAATTCACGATGCGGGATTTCAGATTGTACGATTTCGGATTTCGTGATTTTAGATTTTATGATTTCAGATTCTGAGATTTTAAATCTCTAAATCTCCCAATCTACGATCTCTAAATATCTTATAAGTACATCATCTATGGCGGACAAAGGAGATGTTCTGGTGAGGACAGGCCCTCAGGCATGTGCCGCACTGGATGCAGAGTTCTGGCTTGGTGTGCACCCCTGAGTCTTCCGTGTACCACTTGCCGTTGCTGAACCAGGTTCCCGGTTGACCCTCTACAGTCTCTTGAAGCACCATTTCCAGCGCCTCCTGTGGACAGCTCTCCACGCATCTGCCACAGCGATGACAGGACGCCTTGTCTATATCTATGAAGTAATCGCAGTGCAGACACCTGGTGGCCTCGTAAATAGCAAGCTCCCTGGACATGCCTTCCTCCACCTCCTGGAACCTCTTTCCGGAGGGGCCTAGCCACCCACCGTAGACTTTTTCCCGGCGGAGTCTCTCCGGGTCTTCAGAATACCAGGGTGAATTATCCAGCCTCCTGGGTTTGGTAGGCAGGCTGGGTAACTTGGGATCCTGGCCGAGGAACTTGAGTATCTCAATGGAGGCCTCGTGGGCCTGGGCAATGACCTCTATGACGCTGGTGGTGCCGGCGAGGAAGTCACCTGCTGCGAACACCCCCTCTACGTTAGTGCTGTAGCCCTGGCGGCCGGTTACGAAGTTAAAGTTCAAAGGAAAGGCGGTGAGGTCCGGCTCCTGGGCAACGGCTGGGACCACTATCTCGGCGTTTATCTCAAACTCACTGTCCTGGACAGGGACTGGCACACGCCGTCCACCTTTCTGAGACTTGTCCCCCTTTTCCTCTCTCAGTTCCATCTTTACGCATTTTAGTCTGGCCACCTTCTTGTCGCCCTGGCCTATTATCTCTACGGGAGCCACCAGGTAATAAACTGGTATACCCTCTTTGAGTAGGGCCATCTGTTCTAGTTCGTCCATAGGCATCTCTTCCTTACCCCTTCGGTAGAGGATGAATGCCTTGGCCCCCATCCTGATGGCGGTCCTGGCCGCGTCGGCTGCGGTGAAACCACCACCGATTACGGCCACTGACTTGCCCCTGACGTCCACAGGCTCACCCAGGCTGAGCTTCCTTA
>JASEHG010000144.1 GCA_030018855.1 Candidatus Brocadiaceae bacterium | reverse complement strand
CCCCACAGTGAGGACATCTGGCTCATCCCCCTATTGGTGGTTATTGCTTACAGCGGCACGTTACTTGGCCGCCGCATCGCCCAGAGCATCCCGCAGGAGAGATTCCGAAAGGTTATTCTGGTAGCACTGTTCCTGACGGGGGTGGATTTCCTGTGGAGGGGTTGAGAATAGGCTTGATTAAGCCCTTTGGCTTAAATATACTAAGTCTCAACTATTATAAAGACTAGGTCAATTGAAATAAAAATAAGGATCTAGTCTTTTAAGAGATTCTTCAGTCGTTTCACTCCCTCAGAATGACAAGCGAAAGGGAGTAGCTTTTAATAGATTGTGCGGAGGGAACACAATGAAAATCAAGGTAGTCGTGCATAAGGCAGAGGAGGGTGGCTTCTGGGCAGAAGTACCTGCTGTACCAGGCTGTTTCACCCAGGGGGATACATGGGAGGAGTTGTTGCAGAACATATATGAGGCGATTGAAGCCTGCCTCTCTGTTGACACTAGAAACTGAGGAGAAACTGAGGGACACATCCCATATTTTCTTATTTTTAACTTTAGAGGGGATTTATGTTAAAGTCACCAGGGAAAAAGAAAAAAGTTGAGTAAAATATGGGATGTGTCCCTTAATTACCAATTACCCCCTAATTACCCCTAATTACCCATGACCTTATCCTTCTGGACGCCGTTAAAAATGACAAGTTAAGGACGAATGAGCCATGAAGACAAAGGAAGAGATATTAAGAACGCTAGAGCAGTTAAAAAAGGAAATTAAAGCCAGCTTTAAGGTGAAAGAGATAGGTGTTTTTGGGTCTGTTATAAGAAAGGAACAAAAGGAGACGAGTGACATAGATGTTCTTGTGGACTTTGAAGATGGTGCTGACATTTTTGACCTTGTGGGATTGACCCTATTCCTAGAGGAGAGGTTTAATCAAAAGGTAGACGTAGTGCCAAAAGAGGATTTGAGAAAAGAGATTAAAGAATCTGTATTAAAAGAGGTAGTCTACCTATGAGGGACTACAGACTTTATCTAAAAGACATCCTGGACGCTATGGAGAAGATAGAAAAATTTGTGGAGGATATGAGTTTTGAGAAATTTAAAGAAGACGATAAGACCTCAAGCGCAGTCGTAAAGAAATTTGAGATTATAGGGGAGGCATCAAAGAACGTTCCAGAAGGTATAAAACAAAAATACACACAAATCCCCTGGAAGGAAATGGCAGGAATGCGAGACAAGCTGATTCATATCTACTTTGGAGTAAATTATAGATTAGTCTGGACAGCCATTAAAGAAAGGATACCCCAATTAAAACCTTTGATTAAGAAAATCTTAGATGAAATCTGACTTAGGCTCACCCCGTGCCCCTCATCCTCCTCGGTATAGCCCTTGCTTCTTACGCCCTTGCGGCGGTGTTTTATTCCAGGCACCTCTCCAGGGTCTTAGGACTTAACCCTAAAGAAATAACCCCGGCAGTCAAGAACTGCGACGGGAGGGATTACGTACCTACCAGGACGCCGATTGTCTTTGCCCACCACTTTGCCTCCATTGCGGCGGCCGGGCCTATACTTGGGCCTACGCTGGCACTAATCTACGGTTGGGGGCCTGTCTGGCTATGGATTGTACTGGGCGGGATATTCTTTGGGGCGGTACACGACTTCTCTGCCATATTTGTCAGCCTAAAGGAGGACGGCCGCTCCATTGCCGAGGTAGCCAAGAAGACCCTGGGGCTGGCTGGTTTCTTCATGGTCGTTGCCTTTAGTATTACCATGCTCCTCCTGGTAAACGCCACCTTCCTGAACGCCACCAGCATGGCCCTTACCTCTGTGCTTAGCCTGGAGCAACTGGGTATGGAGTCTCCACCGGCTGGCCTATTCCATCTAAAAGGGGACAAGGTGCAGATAGGAGGCATCGCCTCCATGTCAGTCATAATCATCACTGCCTTTGCCCCGCTTATCGGATTCCTCCACTACAAAAAGGGCCTTCCCATCTCTTACTCCTCACCCATTGCCATGGCTATATGTGCCCTCTCCGTATTCGTGGGTCTAATCCAGCCCATCTCCCTCCCTCCCCTTGTATGGGTGATAATCCTGTCCCTCTACACACTGCTTGCGGCGGGCGTCCCTGTATGGATACTCCTACAGCCAAGGGACTTTATTAATGTCCACCTCCTATACGCCGGGATAGTACTCCTAATGGTAGGGGTATGTTCTGCCAGCCTCAACAGTGGACACATCAGATTCCCCTCCCATAACATCTCCGAGGGGACGGCCACCGTGGGGCTTATATGGCCTGGCATATTTATTACCATTGCCTGCGGGGCCATTAGTGGTTTCCATGCCCTCTGCGGGACCGGCACCACCTCCAAACAGTTAAAGTCCCAGGGGGCCTCCAGGACCGTGGGGTATTACGCCATGCTACTGGAGTCGTTGATGGCCTGTGCGGTACTGGGGATAATTATAGTGGGACTAGATTTTGTACAGTACAAAGAACTCGTGTACCCCGCTAGCGGACAGGGCAACCCCATCCTGGCCTTTGCCCTGGCCATGGGACAGGGCCTGCATCAGGGGCTGGGCCTGCCGGTTGTGTTTGGAGTCCTCTTTGGTATGTTGCTCCTGGAGGGTTTTCTGGTGACCTCTCTGGACGTAGCTGTGAGGCTCAACCGTTATCTATTTGAAGAGCTGTGGCAGGTATTCTGGCAAAAACCCCCAGGATTTCTGATGCACCACTGGTTCAATTCTGCCCTGGCCGTCGGCCTGATGTTCGTATTAGCCTACTACAATACGGTCTCCACCATCTGGACCATCTTCGGGACGGCCAACCAGCTCCTGGCCTCTATGACCCTGCTGGTGGTCTCCTTCTGGTTGCTGAATAATGGCAGGAGGGTTTGGTACACCCTTATACCTGCCTGCTTTATGATGGTAACTACCTTCACCATGTTGATAATACTGATGGTCAGCAGGTACATCCCGGAGCACAATATCTCCCTCATCGTGGCGGATAGCGTCCTATTGGGGTTGGCGGTGGGGATGGTTTATAAGGTGGTAGCTACGCTTGTTTCGTTAAAGGTGAGAACGTAGGGACAGGTCTTTAGACCTGTCCGTATTGGACAGACCTGAAGGTCTGTCCCTACATTCTCAGGACGGCGTTTGAGTGAGCGAAACGACCTAAGAATTTCTAACTAGATTCTTCGCTACGCTCAGAATGACACGGACTGTGAGGGCAGGCAATCCCCAATACCTCCTCTACTGTCCTGATTATCTGCCCTACAGTAATAACCTCCATACAAGCAGGCCGCTGACAGCGTTCCCGCTCTTCTGGACTGCAGGGAGAACAATCCGCCTGAGGCGGATTGCCTTGGACAATTCTTACCCTTTCACCCCTGGGTCCCCAAACTGCTGGACTTGTGGGGCCGAAGAGGGCCAGGGTGGTCACACCCGTGGCCGCCGCAAGGTGTGTTACGCCAGAATCGTTTCCTATGAAGAGGTCACACCTCTCCAGTACGGCTGCTAGTTTGGGTAGAGGGAGGTTATGGAGTAGTGGAGGTCCTGGTTGAGTATAATTTAAGAAGTCGCCCGTTACCTCCTCGTCGGCAGGGCCGGAGACCAGGAGGGGTTGAACCCCTAACTCTTTCCTGAGGTAGAAGGCCAGACAGATAAAACCCTCTACCGGCCAGCACTTCTTGCGTCCACCACTGCCCAGGTGCATGGCCACTATTGGGGTGGAATGGTTAAGGTGTTTGTCCAAAAAAGCTGAGGCCCATCTTCTATCCTCTTCCTTAAGGAAGACCCTCGGGGTCCTTTCCTCAGCAGTTGCCTCTCCCCATCCACCCACGGCGGACAAGAGGTGTTCAACGGCATGGGTAGTCCCGTTGGGCTTGGGCAGGGGGTTTTGAGACAGCACACAGCCCGTGTTTACCCGTCTGAGATTTTCTACAAAGACCCTCTCCTGCAGGAAAGAGATAATCATGTCAAAGCTGGAGAGATATCTTTCAAGGCATTCAGGCAGTGGGAGGTCATTCAGAAAGAGATAGGACACCTCAGGCTGGTCAAAACGGGCAAATCCATCTGCATAATATCTCCCCACTATCATTTCGGCAATGGAGGGATAGCCCATGACTTCTATGCGGGCCTGTGGGAACTTCCTCCTGAGATAGGCAAAAACGGGCAGGGTCAAAACGAAATCGCCCAGGGCGCCTGGGCGAATTAACAGAATATTTTTAAGAACTGTTCTCCTGCTGAGTAAATTTTTATTACTCAAGTTGCTGGTTTTAAATTTCGTATTTGGCCATCAATTTGCTGAAGAATTTCTCGAGGAATAGCGCCTCTTTTGAGATATTCTTGTAGAAGTTCAACCTCATTAAAATATTGAAAGGCATCTACTGAGCCCATAAGCCATGGCGATAAGTACTTGACGTTGGGGGGCACACCTCGCGCAATTGAAAATTGATAAACCTGCCTTAGTTTATCTTTTATATAGTGTACGACGGGGAGAAAATCTATATCACCACTAACAAGTATAGCAGCATCATAACAAAGTAGCTTTGCAATCATGTCAGTTGCTATGCCAACATCTACACCTCTTTCACCTACTCGTGTACCTTGATAAAGATAGGAGCCATCGGAATTCTTACAGAATTTGTGTACCTTGTATGGGTCAAGTTTGTATTGTCCCACATATTTAAACTCAAGGAAATTTGTTTCTCTTTGAATACCCTCGTAAATTTCTTCCTTCGCTTTATTGAAAAAACGACGCTGTCCATCATGCCACTCACGAGCTAGCTCCTCAATTTTAGCATCATTAGCATTAAGTTCTTGATATTGCGTCTGAATTTCTTGTATCTTTTTAGGTAATTTAATAAAGGGAGTGATACTCTCAGCTGTATACCAATAAGCCCTGACAAGAAGATGCGTCCTCTGGGTTTCTATATTAAATTTATTGATTACACCCTTGAAAAATTTTGCCCAGTCGAAATGTTTTTCATCAAGCCAAAATTCTGGAAAGCGTACATCCTGCCGTGTAGATGGATAACGAAATTCCTGGAGATTTTTCTTAAAATTCCAACCATCCACAAAG
>JASEHG010000143.1 GCA_030018855.1 Candidatus Brocadiaceae bacterium | reverse complement strand
GCGTATTGTTCGCCACAGGCGAATCTGCCTCAGGCATGACAATACGCCCCTACTCAGAAAAATGGACTTGACCTTTCCTGGGTTTTCCCGTTTAATGCAATTTTTAATCTGCCTTTTGTATTTTCACTAAAGGAGGTTGTAAGATAGTTGCCGGTTGTCCGAAGACTGCGTACTGAAGACCGAGCAACCGCACGTTTCCTTAGATGCATAGTTTTTTAGATTTTGACCAGGCAAGAGACATTGCTAAGAAGCACGGTACGCCTGTACTCGTGCTGTCTAAACAGAAGGTCATTGAGAAGTACAGTAAACTTTCTAATGCCCTTCCAAGGGTAAGCCTGTATTATGCCCTGAAGGCCAACCCCCACGTTGAAGTGGTAAGGATACTGAAAGAGGCAGGGAGCAATTTTGATATATGCTCAATAGGTGAATTTAAGACGTTACAAGGGCTGCAGATTAATACCGGTAACGGTAGAGTCATCTACACCAATCCCACCAAAAAAGAGGAGGAGATAAGGTTCATACACGGGCAGGGGATTGATTTGTTCGTCTTTGACAACGACCTTGAACTCCGGAAGATAGCCCAATTTGCACCAGGGGGTAACGTCCTGTTGAGGCTTGAGGTATCTAACCCGCACTGTGTGGTCAACCTTAGTTACAAATTTGGGGCTGAGGCTGGCGAGGCTGAACCACTAATTTCAGAGGCCGTATCTCTTGGTCTCAACGTAAAGGGCCTCTGCTTCCATGTGGGTTCTCAGACCGCGAATCCCCAACCCTACGTGGACACGATAATGACGTGCAAAAAGATAGCCGACAGGTTGACGTCAAAAGGTATTAGACTGGACCTGTTAGATATTGGCGGCGGGTTCCCCGTAGCGTATACCAGCAGTATCATGCCAATTGAAAAATTTTGCGAGCCTATAAATGAGGCGCTGGACAATTTCCCCCTGGATACCCGCATCATTGCCGAGCCAGGGCGGTTTCTGGTGGGAGATGCCATCGTCCTCATTACTAAGGTCATCGGCAAATCAAGGCGTAAGGGCGTACAGTGGTATTTCCTTGACGATGGGTTGTACAACTCGTTTTCCGGGAAGATATACGACAACGCAGATTACAATATCATTTCGGAAAAGACCAGGAACAGGGAGCAGTGCATAGTGGCTGGTCCGACGTGCGATTCGTTTGACGTAATATCCACTAAAAAGGTCTTACCTGAACTAGAGATAGGGGATTTGTTGCTGGTAACGAGCATGGGGGCGTATACCAATTGCAGTGCCTCAGAATTCAACTGCCACAAAAGGACCCAAACTGTTGTGGTGGATTGAGGGGGAGCGGGAGGGGCAATCCCCGCCTGAGGCGGATTTTCAACATGAATCGTCCCCACGACCGGACTTGAAGGAATGGCAGGGATAATTAGAGAAGAATCCATGGGAGACTTATGGAACCTCTGGTTCTCAGAGTTACATAAGGGGACGGTAGGCCTCACAATTAAGATAAAGGGCGTCCTGTTCAGTGGTAAATCCGACTTCCAACGGATTGACGTACTTGATACGGAGGAATTTGGGAAGGTACTGGTACTATACGGCTCTATCATGATAACGGAGAGGGATGAGTTTATATACCACGAGATGCTCTCGCATGTCCCCTTGTTCGTCCACCCTGACCCGAAGGAGGTATTAATAATCGGGGGCGGAGATGGGGGAACCCTCAGGGAAGTCCTGAGACACCCGGAGGTCAAAAAGGCCCTCGTGGTGGAGATTGACAGGATGGTGGTGGACGTCTGTAAGAGGTTCTTCCCAGAGGTTAGTCGTGGTTTTGATAATCCCAGGGGTGAAGTCCTCTTTGAGGATGCGGCTAAGTTCCTGGTTAATAACAAAAATAAATACGACCTGATTCTATGTGATTCCTCAGACCCAGTCGGCCCGGCTGAGGTCTTATTCCAGAAAGACTTCCACGAGATGATTAGTAAGTCGTTATCTCCCGATGGGATATTCGTTGCGCAGTCAGAATCCCCGATATTCCACGGCGAGACGATTGAGAAGGTATACAAAAACCTGAAAGACGTCTTCCCTATCGTAAAGATGTACCTGGCGCACATACCGACTTATCCAAGCGGTACATGGAGTTTCGCATTCTGCTCCAAGAAATATGACCCGATGACCAATTTTCTCCAGGGAAAATATGACAGCCTGAAGCTCCCTACAAGGTATTACAATAATAAGGTTCATGCGGCGAGTTTTATGTTGCCGAACTTTGTGCAGAGTCTGGTGGAATAGGACAAATGGATATGTAGGGGCAGGTCTTGCACCTGCCCCAAATGCAGGGGGCAGGCGTGAAACCTGCCCCTACACCTATGACTAAATACCAAGAAATCCCAGGCGGTGTAGTGGCCCCTGCCGGCTTCCTGGCCGGGGCCTGTGCCTGTGGCATTAAACAAGGGGGCTACGACCTGGCCCTCCTGCTATCCAACCGCCCCGCCCGGGCGGTGGCCCTCTTTACTACCAACCAGATAGTGGCCGCCCCCGTAAGGCTGAGCAGGGAAACCGTTAAGAAAGGCCCTATCAGGGCAGTGGTAGTAAATGGCGGTAATGCCAACGCCTGCACAGGTGCCCAGGGCTACCTCAACGCCATGGCAATGGCAGAGGCCACGGCCAGAGAACTCGGCCTCTCCCCCTCCGAGGTCCTTGTGGCCTCCACGGGCATTATCGGCCAGCCACTCCCCATGGATAAGGTACTGGCAGGGATAAGAGAGGCCGGTAAGAAGATGAGCAGGGACCCCGAGCACGGGAGGTCATTTACCAGGGCGATTATGACCACCGATACCAGCCCGAAGGAGCTTGCGCTGAAGATAGACGCAGGGGGCCGTACCATCACCCTTGGAGGGGCGGCAAAAGGGGCAGGGATGATAGCCCCCAACATGGCTACCATGCTCGCCTTTATCACCACCGATGCCACGCTCACCAAGAGACAGCTAAAGGCATGTCTACAGAAGGCAGTAAACCACTCCTTCAACCAGATTACCATTGACGGACACATGAGCACCAACGATACGGTAATCCTCATGGCAAATGGGGCCAGCGGTGGGCCATGCCTTAGAGGCAGAGACCTGACCGCCTTCCAGGAGGCCCTTGGACACCTCTGCCAGGTGCTGGCCAGGGCCATCGTAAAGGACGGCGAGGGGGCCACCAAGTTCGTGAGGGTCCTAGTCAAAGGGGCTAGAAAGGAAAAAGAGGCAGGGGTTATCGCACGGGCCATAGCCAACTCTCCCCTGGTAAAGACGGCCATAAACGGGGAAGACCCCAACTGGGGCCGGATCATATCTGCGGCAGGGGCCACGGGTATTACCCTTGACGAAAAAAGGCTCAGGTTATATATTGGCGAGTCGTTAATTTTTGAGGGAGGAGTGCCTGTGGCTGGTCCCGCCCAAGAACTCAAGAACATTATGCAGGGAAAAGAACTAGATTTACGGCTGGAACTGGGGCTGGGCCGCTCAGAGGCCGAGGTCTGGACCTGTGACCTCTCTGAGAAGTACGTAACCATTAACGCCAGGTATCATACGTAGAGGCGTATTGCAATACGCCCCTACGAAGGGCCTTGAGGAGGCAAGCTATGGGTATTGCAACCGATAACAGACGTAAGGGCAGACCTTTAGGTCTGTCCCTACTGTGTTGTTTACTGCTTACTGCCTACTGCCTACTGCTTACTGCCCCACTCTCCGCCCAGGAGCTGAAGCTAGACGTAAAGGAACACGTGCTGAAGAACGGGCTGAAGGTATTGACCCTGGAGAGGCACAAGTCCCCCACCGTCTCCCTGAGGATAGTGTACAAGGTAGGCTCAGTGAACGAACGGCCTGGCATCACCGGCGTATCCCACCTCTTTGAGCACATGATGTTCAAGGGTACGAAACTCTTCGGCACCAAGGACTGGGGCGTAGAAGAACCCTTGCTGAAGAGGGAGGACGAGCTGGTGGCGGCCATTGAGGGGGAGAGGCACAAAGGGGCGTCGGCAGACCAGGGGAAGATTAAGGCCCTGGAGACCGAACTGGAGGAGGTAAGGAAGAAGTTAAAGGACGTAACGGTCAAAGACGAATTATGGTCCATATACATGAGCCATGGCGGCTCGGGGTTAAATGCCTCTACCGGGGAGGATGCCACCTTTTATTACTGCGACCTCCCAGCCAACAAACTGGAGCTCTGGGGCCTTATTGAGTCCGACAGGATGAAGAACATGGTCTTGAGGGAGTTCTACTCGGAAAAGGACGTGGTAATGGAGGAGAGGAGGTTGAGGACCGAGACCAGCCCCTTTGGGCTGCTCCTTGAACAGCTCAGGGCGGCCACCTTTACTGCCCACCCCTACAGCTGGCCAGTAATAGGCTGGAGGTCCGACATAAACGCACTTACTAAGGAAGGGACCAAGGAGTACTTCACCAGATACTATGCCCCTAACAATGCCGTACTAATAGCCGTTGGGGACTTCCAGACGCAGGAGTTCATAAAACTGGTAGAAAAATATTTTAGCGACATCCCCTCCCAACCACCCATACCAACGGTGGAGACGGTGGAGCCGGAGCAGAGGGGCGAGAGGAGGGTATACGTAGAATATGACGCCAACCCCAACGTGGCCATAGCCTATCACAAACCTCAGGTAACCCACCCTGACCAGTATGCCCTTGAGGTCGTAGAGTCACTCCTTTCCAGTGGACGTACGGCAAGACTATACAAGACCCTCATAGAAGAGAAGAGGATAGCCGTTATGGTCAGGTCCTATGCCGGGGCCTCCAGGTACCCGGACACCTTCTATGTCTTTGTGACCCCCAGACACCCCCACACCGCCGAGGAGGTGGAGCAGGCCGTATACGAAGAAATAGAAAAATTGAAGAAGGAACCTCCTTCCCAATGGGAACTGGAAAAGATAAAGAACCAGCTGGAGGCCGGCTTCATCCGCGGGCTGGATTCCAACAACGGCCTTGCAGATGAAATCGGTTACTATGAATCCATTGCTGGCTGGGAATACATAAATATCGCCCTTGAAAAGATTAAGGCCGTTACCGCTGAGGACGTCATGGGCG
>JASEHG010000142.1 GCA_030018855.1 Candidatus Brocadiaceae bacterium | reverse complement strand
CTCCTTATGCTAGACCTCTCGGCCACGCCTACGGTATGCCACACCCAGACTAGAGACCTTGCCTTCCATACCAGGAGGGCGGACCTCCTCGTGGTGGCGGTTGGCAAGCCAGGCTTTATAAAGGGTGACATGATTAAGCCCGGGGCCGTTGTAATAGATGTGGGCATAAACCGCATACCCGATTACGATGCCCAGGGGAACCCTGTATTAGATAAAAAGGGTAAGCAGAAGATGAAGACCGTAGGGGACGTGGACTTTGAAGGGGCAAAGGAGGTGGCCTCATTCATAACGCCCGTACCTGGAGGCGTAGGGCCGGTAACTACAGTAATGCTCCTGAAGAATGCCGTGGAGTCCGCCAGGGGACAGTGAGGAGTAAGCAGTAGGCAGTAAGCAGTCTTCTGCCTACTCCCTCCTTCTTACTGCCTACTGTTTTCTCCCTACGGCTGGCATAAATGATTTGACAAGACAAGAGCACCAGAATATAAATTCAATCTATGCAATTCCCCAACTACCGCCCCAGGAGGTTACGAAGGTCAGAGAAGCTCAGGAGTCTGGTCAGGGAGACCTCCCTGGAGGTGAACGACCTTATCATGCCCCTGTTCGTCAGGCCAGGCAAGGGTATCAAGAACGAGATAACCTCCATGAAAGGAAATTACCAGATGTCGGTGGACGTACTGGTGAAGGAGGTAAAGGAACTGGAGGGGCTAGGGATCCCTGGCGTGATACTCTTTGGCATACCCGAGGAGAAGGACCAGAAGGCCAGTGGGGCCTACGATGAGGAAGGTATAGTACAACGGGCCATCAGGGCAATTAAAGGAGAGGCCAAGGACATCCTGGTCATCACCGACGTCTGCCTGTGTGAGTACACGGACCACGGTCACTGCGGCCACGTAATGCAGGACAGGACGGGGCGGTGGGACGTGGACAACGATACTACCCTGGAATTGCTTGCCAAGACGGCCCTATCCCATGCCCAGGCCGGGGCCGATATTGTAGCCCCCAGTGACATGATGGACGGCAGGGTAGGGGCAATAAGGGGCGTACTGGACGAGGCGGGATTCCAGGATATACCCATAATGTCTTACGCCGTAAAATATGCCTCGGCCTTCTACAGCCCATTCAGGGAGGCCGCCGAATCACCCCCCAAGTTTGGGGACCGCCGTACCTATCAGATGGACCCCCCTAACACCCGTGAGGCCCTAAAAGAGGCGGCCATGGACATCCAGGAAGGGGCAGATATTGTCATGGTAAAACCTGCCCTGCCTTATCTGGATATAATAAAGACTATAAAAGAGACCTTTGACTGTCCGGTGGCGGCCTATAACGTCAGTGGCGAATACTCTATGGTGAAGGCCGCCGCTGAACTGGGTTGGATGGATGGGAAACAGGTAGCCCTGGAGATTTTGACCTCCATAAAGAGGGCAGGGGCAGACATCATCCTCACCTATTGGGCCAAGCAGGCCGCCGTGTGGTTGAAGGAAACTCAAAAAATTTAGCCCGTAAGAGGGGCTACTTTTCTAGAGTAATTAATGCAATATATCTATACAGCCCATGCCCTTGAACGAATGCAACTAAGAAACGTTACGGAGGCAATGGTTATAAAAACCATAGAATCACCAGAAGAGACCGGTAAGGGTTACAGAAATCGGGACTTAGCTTTTAGAACTTTTCCTGAAGGTAGGCTTAAGGTGGTTCTTGCCAGAGAAGGCACTAGAGTTATAATAATTACCATTATCTGGGAAAGGAAAGAGATATGAGGATTACCTACGACCCACAGGCGGATGCCATGTATATCAAGCTAAAAGAAGGGCCATTTGCCAGGAATGAAGAAATTAAAGAAGGCCTAATCCTTGACCTGGGACCCAAAGGTGAGCTCTTGGGTATAGAAATTCTGGAAGTAAGCCTCCGTTATTCCTTGAAAGAAATTTCACACCTGGATATTGAAATGCCCCTTGTTGCGAAATAATGAGTGGACTGGAAAGAGTGGCTTTTGGACTTATGGAAAATAGCCCAAAAGGTTTAGTTAATGGGATACGGACATTAAACGCCCTCTGTGAAGAGGCGGAACGCCTCGGGGCCACGGAGGCAAAGGTTATAGACGTCTCCAGCGTGGTAGTGGAGCCCTGGGTACAGCTCAAGTGCCGCTTCGGATGCCCACAGTACGGCAAGAGCAAGACATGTCCACCCTTTGCCCCCGCCTACGAAGAGACCAGGAAGATACTCAGGTGTTATACCAGTGCCATGTTGATAGAAGGCCAGCCGCCCGGACGGGACTTCAAGGAGATGCTACTTAAGCTGGAGAGGGAGGTCACCCTGGCAGGCTACCATAAGGCCTTTGTTATGGGTGCAGGGCCTTGCCCCTTGTGTGCCCCATCAGGTGGCGGCCCTGGTGTTTGTCCAGAGGAAGGCCCCTGTCTCATACCAGAGAAGGCCCGACCCGCCATGGAGGCCTGCGGGATAGACGTCTTCCAGACTATCCGGAACAACGGCTTCACGGTAAGTTTTCTGGAGGAGAAGGGGGAGTACGTGAAATATTTTGGCCTCTTGCTACTGGATTAAAATAGGAGGGAGGGCTTATCTTGCATATACGTTCTTTATGGAGTCCATTGACCGTGTCAATGGACAATTCCCAGCGACATCCGCCTGAGGCGGACTGGACTCCATAAGGCATAAAACTTCTTGACATCCTGCTAATGCGAATGTAAAATTCTGTGAGTAAAGATGCTATGTGACCCCTGAGAGGAAGAGGTGTAGCGTTGGAGTATTCTGGAACGAGGCGTATGAGCTTGCTCGTACGCTACACCTGAGCGAAGCCGAAGGGATGGTATTGAGGAGTAACCCTATGCAAACATACGGGATATGGCGACTCTTAATGGGGCTGGTGATAATGTTTATAACATTGCCAGAGGTGGCAATCCCCCATTGCGAAGACCACCATTGCCCCATGGATGCCTCCCAGCCGATACACCACTGTCCCCTATGCTGTACCTTTTCCCACCACTTTACGGTAGAGTCAAGTAACGGGTGGCCTTTATCTCCCGCCAGCCTTTCAGGACTGGCCTCACTAAAGAGCCATTCTTTCCTACCTGCATTCCTGTCAGAGAGTATCTTCCAACCGCCCGAGTCCGCCTGAGGCGGACATAGGGCCCGGTCCAGGGTGCCTGGAAGGTATCAAACTGGTGGAGACCTCCACCTCATGTAGATACCCCCATGCCCTCAGTGACCTCACACCCGGACTACCTTTCCTTCGGCTTCGCCCAGGACGAGTTTGCCGGGAGTGGCCCCGCCATCCGCACGGCCTTTCCTTAGACCTGTCCGCTATATTAGCTGGTGAATCTGCCCTTTTTGGCAGTGGATACACCTATCCTGTAGGGGCAGGGTTACCCTGCCCCTACTATCAGGACAAGTCTTTTTTGGCAGAATTTCAAGGAGACAAAAAATGTCTAAGAAGTCTGAATACAGGATTCTGAATCCAGAATCCCGTAGCCTGTATTCTGTGTCCTGTATCCTGTGTCTTCTCCTGGCTATGGGTATTGGTAATCCGCCTCAGGCGGACTGTGCCGAGAGGATAGGCCTCAAAGAGGCCGTCCAGAAGGCCCTGGAAAACAATCTGGAACTCCAGGCCTTCCGACAGCGGCTTGAAGAGGCCAGGGGAGACCTCAGGAAGGCCTCCCTGCTACTGCCCTCCAACCCGACTGTAGGGACAGAGATATGGGAGAGGCACATTACAAATGAAAACGCCAGGAGTACGGACTATGCTATTACCCTCTCCCAAGAGTTCCGTATAGCCGGTCAGAGGGGCAAAGGGATTTCTGTGGCAGAGAAGAATCTGGAGAAGGTAACGGCAGAGGTGGAGACCCTGGAGTGGGATATCACCGCCAGGGTGAAGAAAAACTTTTACGAGGTACTTGCCTTGAAGAAGGTATTAGAGGCAAGACAGACCATCCAGGGACTCTACGAGAGACTAAGAGAGGCCATGCAGTTAAAGTTTAAAGAAGGGGCGGCAACCATCCTGGAACTGAACACGGCTAACATACAGTACAACCGGGCCAGGAGGGACTACCAGGTCGCTTCGGGTGGATACGCCAGCAGTCTACTGGGTCTAAAACTACTCCTCGCCCTGCCAGAAGACCACCCCCTGGAACCCACTGGAGAATTGGGATACGCGGCAATGAGACCAGACCTGCCCGGCTTAATAAAAGGGGCACTGCAGACCAGACCTGACCTGAAGGCCGTAGAGCGGGAGGTGGAGAGGGCAGACCTGGAGATAGGCCTCCTGAAGTCCCAGAGGATACCCAACCCTTCGTTATCGGGGTTTGTGGGCAGGGAAGAGGGCACACAGAGGATAGTAGGAGGTGGTATCTCCATACCCCTGCCGCTTATAGACAGGAAACAGGGAGAGCTCCAGAAGGCCGGTGCCAGCAAGGAGGCCGCCAGGCTTAATTTGGAAAATAAACACCTCCAGATACGCAAGGAGGTGCAGAGTGCTTACGAGGTCTTTCTTGCCTCTCAGAAAGGACTGGAGGCCTACGAGGGTATCATCCCTGAGATGGCGGAAAGCCTCAAACTCAACGAGCTTACCTATACGGAAGGAAAGGTTGGGTTCGTAGAGTTTGTCCTCCTCCAGAATAATCTCATAGAGGCAAAAATCTCTTACCTGGAGGCCCTGCTGGATTACTACCGGGCTATAGTGGACCTGGAAAAGGCAGCCACCAGGAGGCTCGTAGAATGAGAACTCCAAAAAAGTCTATAAGTTGCTTTAATTTTCCCCCCTCCCTTGAGGGGAAGGGGAAGGGGAGGGTGATGTAGGGGCACGTTGCAACGTGCCCCTACCAGGCGATTCACAATCACCCCCACCCTACCCTCCCCCCTCAAGGGGGAGGGAGTGCTGTGGCGGATTCCATCATCAGAGTTTTTCAGAAGTCTTAGAAAAGGAATAATTATGAAAGTAGTGAAGTTAATGTTGTTCATAGTATTTATCCTCCTACTTGCATGTGGGCAGGCAGGGGCGGCTACGGCCCCTCCCAAGGAGAAGGCCATAAGGAAGGTGGAAAAGAGGCATGCCGACGTCCATGAAAAAGGGGTGGTGAGGATGTCTAAGGCAAGCTACGAACTC
>JASEHG010000141.1 GCA_030018855.1 Candidatus Brocadiaceae bacterium | reverse complement strand
CGGCTGGCTAATTTATAGGGTTTGGAGATCCGTATAACGTTTTCAACAAAAGGAAGCCCCCCAAACCTACCCTGAAGTTCTGCGGGGATATTTGCCCCAACAATGCCTATGACGGTCTGCTCTTCCCCTTTGGAGATGTGCCCGGAGAGATTGAACTTCTTGGCAATCTCCAGCACCTCCCCGATTTGGTCTTCCCTTACTCCCTTTTTGAGGACCAGTATCATTCTTTTATCTTTTCTCCTGGCAAAAAATAATTTGTGATAAAACTTTTTAATTATAACAACAATCATTAGTAATCATAATGAAAAAAGGGCGCCCTCTGAAGTAAATGCCAAAATGTAGTGACAATATATATCCGCAATATCTGTGCTGGATGGGGATAAAAGATACATAATAAGTATCAAGTAATGACAATGCAAGGGAAAGGGGCACGAAAGAGGGGGCTTTTAGGGGCGGAAAAGGGGCCTTTCAAAATGTAGACATAACGTCTGATAATATATATTATGTTGCATAGGGGGTAGGCGGGCCGTAAGAAGGGGAAAAAGTGCCAAAAAGTTTTTGGGAGAGGCACTACTGGTACAGGTGGAAGATAGGTAAAAAGCCCGATAGGGTTGTTCGCCGGGGACAAATCCGCCTGAGCCTGCCCTTGAGCGGAGCGAAGGGGCGGATGGGGCTGTCCACAGACCCACCTCAGGCAGGACGCCCCACCGCTTTAAGTCTTTCAATTACCCTTTCTATCCTTAAGACCTCCTGCTCCCCGGTCTTCATGTCTTTTAACCCATAGCTGTCGTTGCGTATCTCGTCTTCACCTACAAATAAGACATACGGGTAGCCTTTTTCGTTTGCGTACTGTATCTGTTTCTTGAACGACCTCATTGCCAGGTCTATGTCTGCGGACAGGCCCGCCTGTCTGACCGCCTCCGTAATCCTGAATGCATGGCCTGACAATTCAGGGCTTAGATATATGACCAGGAGTAGGGGCGGGTTACCCTTGTACCTCTCGGACAGGACCGGATTACTCTCTACTAAATCAATAATCCTTTCTATCCCGAAAGAGATACCAACGGCAGGGGTAGGTGTCCCCCCGAACAGTTCTATTAATTGGTCGTATCTGCCACCCCCTGCGATACTTCCAACCTGCTCTCCCTTCCCAATCTGTATCTCAAAGATTGGGCCTGTGTAGTAGTCTAGTCCCCTCACTAACGTATAATCAACCATGATCCTTTTATCCAGCGATATCTCTTTGGCATATCCCAATATCTGAGACAGCTCATTGAGTCCTTCTATCCCTTTTTCGTCCTTTGCCAGTAGCCCCCTCATCTCATCTATTTTTTGCTGATTCGTCCCTCTTGTTATTATGTACCTCATGCAATCTTCATAGGCCTTTTCTGACATACCCCTATTAAGAAACTCCTGTCTTACACCCCCGGGGCCTATCTTATTCAGCTTGTCCAGTGCCCTGAAGACGTCCAATTCCTTTTCCTGGTCTATCCCGGCACATCTCACCTGGGCGGCCAGTATCTTCCTGTTGTTTAGCTGGATACAGTAATCATCAAACCCTATCCTGCCTAAGATATTCTTGGCCATATCCAGTAGCTCAACTTCACAGAGCATGTTATTTGCCCCAAATATATCTGCGTCCATCTGGAGGAACTCCCTGTATCTGCCTTGTTGGGGGTTCTCGTACCTCCATACCTTCCCGATGGAAAACCCCTTTATGGGTTTCTTCAGACTTGGGTTACTGGCTATCATCCTTGCTATGGAGGCAGTGAGTTCAAATCTTAGTCCTAACTCCCGCCCACTCTTATCTTTAAATACATATATCTCGTTTGACACCTCTTCGCCACTCTTTCTGGTGAGGGTCTCCAGGTATTCAAATGCTGGGCCGTCCCACGGATAACAGCCATATAGCTTGAAGACCTCCTTAATCATCTCAACAATCCTATCCCGTGTCTCCATGTGGTAGGGCAGGAAGTCCCTTGTACCTTTTGGTCCAGTAAATTTCTTACTCATTTTAGAGTTGTCCTAGTGTTTCCTCTATATTTATATTAGATAGATGTGTCAAGACGGATGGGACATAAACTAGCGGATGTTAGCAAAAACCCCCTCAAAAATCAACACACGGTTCTGGGCTTTGGCGCGGACAATATGCCCTTACTTAAATGCATAAGAACACCGCACCGCAAAGGCAGTTAGATGATGTACGAACTTGTGTCTGAAGGTCAGTATTTACACTTGCAATTTTCCTGTAGAGATGATAACATTTTTGCTTGCAACCTCCGGGGGAGGAGGTAACCCCATAAGGCTAGAAGTGTTGAATAAATAGAGATAACGGCCCATGGGTGAGGCCCTTAGGGGAGTGGCAGGGCCACCCCCAACAAAGAGGAGCGGCACTGGAGAAACGCCTACGCCTATGGCATCACTATTGAATCTTGTCCATGGGCCTATTTGTGAAGCTGAAAGGAGAAAATAATTATGCTAGTGGGCCCAAAGGGACTTACCATAATAACGATATTGGCGGGTTTAATTACCCTGCTCTGTGTGGGGCTTGCCTTGACTGCCACAAGTAAGTATCGCACCCAGCGGCATAGGGTAACAGAGCTAGAGGAGAGGCTTATGGCTGGCAAGGCAGAGCTTGTGAAAGTACCCCAGGTCCAGCTCAAGCTCCAGGAAGAACAAAAGAAGTTAAAGGGCAAAGAGGAAGAGATTAACAACGTGAAGGGGGAGGCGGAGTCCCTACGGTCCGAGTACGAAAACCTCAAACACGAACACGAACTTCTGGGTGCCGCCAAGGCAGTCTCTGATAGGGGATTACAACAGACCGATGAGGCAAGGGCAATTGCCTTACATACGGTAGCTACCCTGGATGAAAAGGTTAAAGAACTGGAAGGGGCAAAAGTCCAATTAGAGAAGAAGGTTGCAGAGCTAGACCTGGACTATAGGGCCGCCCTCACCAAGATAAAGAACATGGAAAAAGGAGGGGGTAGTGCATCCTTCGCCCCTCATGCAGAAGTACACGAGGTGGTGCCGGCGATCGCTACCGCTGAAGGTGCTGGTGAGGCCCAGGGCCTAAAGGCTAAGGTGTCAGAGCTCACGAATGAGCTTATAACCCTCACCAAGGCCAAACAGCAGGCCGAAAGAGAAGTGGAAGAACTGCAGAGGCGGCTGGCCGCTGTATCACCCCAGTAGACCGTCGGGAGTCTGCCTTAGCCCCCATCGTCTAGTGGCCCAGGATGCCAGGTTCTCAGCCTGGAGACTGGGGTTCAAATCCCCATGGGGGTACCAGTTTCTAGAAATCAGTGCCAACTCAACAACCCCACGTACCGCCTGTCTTTCATTTTACGACACGGGCTTGCTACAAGTTTTTATTGAAGAATATCTGTCACATGCTATAAAATGTTGGCTCTTAAATCCCAAGAGGAAAGGAGAGTTTTATGGCCCTTTATCTGGTAACCGGTGGTGCCGGCTTTATAGGTGCCCACCTGGTGGAAAGACTCCTTAGTCAAGGAGAGACGGTCAGGGTACTGGATAATCTGGATACAGGACGAAAGGAGAACCTGGCCCACTGTCTTAAGAAGATTGATTTCTGGAAAGGAGATATACGGGACAAGAAGGCGGTGAAAAAGGCCATGAAGGGGGTGGACTGCGTACTGCATATAGCCGCCCAACGTTCTGTCCCCCGCTCCATAGACGACCCCCTTTCCAGTAATGAAGTCAACGTCCAGGGCACACTCAACGTACTGTGGTGGGCAAAAGAGACGGGTGTGAGACGGGTAGTCTGCGCCTCCTCCTCCTCTGTCTATGGGAATAGTCAGGCCATGCCGCTAAAGGAGAGTTATACCCCCTCTCCTCTCTCCCCTTATGCCGTCTCAAAACTCGTGGGGGAATACTACTGCGAGGTCTTCTATAAAATCTATGGGCTGGAGACGGTGAGTCTGAGGTATTTTAACGTGTTTGGCCCCCGTCAGGATCCCCGCTCCCAATACGCCGCAGTAGTCCCTCTGTTCATAGAGGCAGGACTGGATGGCAGGCAGGTAGAAGTTCACTGGGATGGACTGCAGTCCAGAGATTTCACTTATATAGAAAATGTCGTGAATGCTACACTACTAGCCGCCACGGTCCCTGGGGTAGCCGGTAAGGTCTTTAACGTGGGCTGTGGCAGGGATTACTCCATCCTTGACCTCCTCAAGACCGTAGAGAAGATTATCGGCAAGCCCATCAGTTACACCTGCTCCGAGGCCCGAAAGGGAGACGTCAGGCGCACCCTGGCAGATGTCTCCCTGGTAGAGAAATTGCTGGGTTACAAGGTAAGTATTGGGTTTGAAGAGGGTCTGGAGAAGACCGCAGAATGGTTCAAGAAGGGTAGACGGTAGCTGGTAGCTAGTAGCCAGGGTTGAATCTTTTCCCTAGCTACTGGTTACCTCATATCTCTTTTTCTTCTTCTACCCCTGTGTGGATGCTCCCCGTGCGGATGTGGACGGTAGTAACCACATCCGTTATATATATCCTTCCATCTCCAGGCTGTCCCGTACGGGCATTTTCTATAATAATCTGCATAACCTTCTCTGCTTCCTCATCTGGAACGACTATCTTAAGTTCTGCCCTCTTTACTGCCTCACTAGAAAAGGCCCTGCCGCGCCAGATTCTGGTAGGCCCTTTCTGCTCCCCATAGCCAGTCGTAGTGGTTACCGTTAACCCATGGTAGCCCGCATCGTGCAGGGCCTGCCTTATCAGTTCAAATCTCTCCGGTCTGATTATCGCCTCTATCTTTTTCATTTTTCTGCTCCTGGAGGGAAATGGATATTATTTAAACTCCGCACATTATAGCCCTGTGAGAACATCTGTCAACTTGTTTAACCGGCAGGGGCACGTCGTCCGCCTCAGGTTGAAAATCTGCCATCCCTTCGGCTTCGCTCAGGACAAGCTTTTGGGCGGGCGGATGCCCCTATTTACAAAGGGAATCTTTGTAAGTAAGGTCGGACAGCCCTGGTGGCGGAGCACCAGGGCTATAGCATTGGGGCTCTGCCCCCAATGCTGGACAGCCAGCCTTGTGGTAAATCTTTGAGTATCTTGTAGTATATACTTTATAAGAGACCTTTGGCTGAGGTGGTCCAGCCGATGCAGCGGTCC
>JASEHG010000140.1 GCA_030018855.1 Candidatus Brocadiaceae bacterium | reverse complement strand
TACAGAATTTACCCTGTAGGTCAGCAGGAGGCTAGCCTTTTCATGACATCAGGTAAATGGAGTTTTTCAGAGCTCTCATACTATCTCTTAAATCTTAAATCTAAAATCTAAAAAAGGAGCCTCTATGCGAATCCTGTTACTGGGCGTCTGGCTTTTTATGCCCTGGTTTTTCCTTTTCACCACGGCGAGTCTGCCCCTGGCACGACAGGAGGTCTCTGCCCAGGAGGCGACGGAGAAGGAAATCTTTATCCATATCCATTCCGGGTTGAAGACCATACCTGTCAGGAAGGTCATTGACTACGTCATAGATGAGGCAGAAGACGAAGGGATTACGGAGATAGTAGGAAATACCAGGCACGTGGAATGGGACGTATGGGATATTGCCATCAGGTTTTTAAAGGGAAAAGGGACTAAGGAGCTTAGTTGGCGTTACGGGAGGGAAAAGTGGGACCTCCAGCCCATGAACGAGGCAACTAAGTATTATTCCTTTCCTCTTGACAACTATGTTATAGGTCCGGCCATAAACCTGGCCCTGGCCAAGATAGAAGACAAGGGCATCCAGGTGGAAGAAATCAGGGGTAGGGGGGTAAGGGTCCAGGACAAACTGTGGCAGCTCTCGCTAAGGGTCATAGACGCCCAGGGAGTCAGCCATGTTCAGGAGTGGAAGTACGACCACAAACACAAGGAACTCACCCCTCAACATTTTGATCATTCAGACCTTGATATGGCCCTCGCCAGTTGTGTAACGGCTAAGGGGATAAAATACTCAACTCTCAAGAAGGATGTCCATCTGGAAGAATTTCTCACAAAGGCCTCAAAATTGGATAAACTAGAGCTGGCGGCCCTTCCCAGGGAGGAACAAATTGCCTTCTGGATAAACGTGTATAACGCCACCGTGCTTAGGCGTGTTGCCGAGAAGTACCCTGTCGGGAGTGTGAAAGAGATAAAGGGCTTCTTTGACAAGGAAAAGCTCAAGGCCGGAGGGAAGTCCCTCACCCTTGATGAACTGAGAGATTACCTTCTGGGTGGGGATTCCAAAGAACCCAGGGTGCTTTTTGCCCTCGTGCCTGGCACCAAGAGTTCACCACCTCTTCGCAAGGAGGCCTACTGCGGCAGACTCCTGGAGAGACAACTAGAAGAGGACCTTAAGTCTTTCCTGACTCAGCCCGCCAACCTCTACGCCACGGAGGCGGGGGTATTCCTCTCCCCTGTGCTTGAACCCCTGGCAAAGAGGGGTACCTTACGGGACTTCCTCAACAAGGTGGCTAGTTCCCTCCCACCAAACGTATCCAAGTCTCTAGCGGGTGGGAAAAAAGAGATTAAGTTTATGGAGTACGACTGGGAGGTGAATGCGGGGGAGTAGCCCATGGGGTAGGGGTCAGGGGACAGGGGTCAGGGACCAGGGGTAGCCGCAGGCTTTAGTCCGCCTTAGGCGGATTATACTTTTTCCCTAATCCCTGATCCCTGGTTCCTGTCCCCTGGTTTTGGGCAGTGAGGGTCGCATCATGATAAAGAGGGACGAGTTTGGACCCGAGAAGGTGCTTGAGGTCTATGACCCAGGGGTGGGAATGCATGGGTTCCTGGTCATTGACAACACTGCCCTCGGCCCTGGAAAGGGTGGGATAAGGATGACCTCCGGCGTGACTGCTGAGGAGGTCTACCGCCTGGCCCGTACCATGACCTGGAAGAATGCCCTGGCAGAGATACCCTTTGGCGGGGCCAAATCGGGCATAGTGGCAGAAGCCAGTGTGCTGAGCGGTGGGGACAAGAAGGCCCTCATACAGGCCTTCGCCAGGGCTATCAGTCCCCTCTCGCCTTCCCTTTATATTGCCGGGCCTGATGCAGGTACCGGTCAGGAGGAGATGCGCTGGTACGTAGAGGCCAATGGCTCCCTTAAGTCCTGCACGGGCAAACCTGCCGATATGTGCGTCAGCCCTGGGGAGGAGTGCGGTATCCCCCACGAGTTAGGCTCCACCGGACTTGGTGTGGCCCATTCGGCCGCTGAGGCAGTTACCTTCCTTGGGTTGAACATAAAGGATGTTACGGTGGCCATAGAGGGCTTTGGCAACGTGGGAACCTTTGCGGCCAACTACCTCTCAAAACTGGGGGCCAGGGTGGTGGCAATCTCGGATAGAAGGGGTACTATTTATAATGAGAAGGGCCTGGAGGTGGAGTCCCTCATCAGACTAAAAAAGGAGACGGGGAGCGTGATAAATTATAGACCCGGTAAAGTCCTTACGACCGCAGAGCTCTTTGAATTGGAGGTAGACGTCCTCATCCCCGCCGCCCTTTCTGACGTAATCACCCCTTTGAATGTGGACAGGGTGAAGGCCAGGGTAGTAGTGGAAGGTTCTAATATACCCGTGTCCCCGGATACAGAAGAGGTCCTCCACAAAAAGGGCATCTTGGTCGTGCCAGACTTCGTGGCCAATGCAGGTGGGGTAATATCCTCATACGCTGAGTACATGGGTTACAATTCCAGAGGCATGTTTGATATTGTTGAACGGAGGGTCAAGAGGAATACCAGGCTAGTGCTGGAGTACGGCAGGGACAAGGGGATGAAACCAAGGGATGCCGCCATGGAGATTGCCGTGGAGAGGGTCAGGGAGGCCATGGCCAGTAGAATGGAGGCTGGAAAGGGAAATTAATGGCCTCTAGTGAAGTCCACGTTGTAACCGGTGCCTTCGGGTATTCTGGGAAATATATTGCCAGGCGGTTGCTTGAGGCTGGGTATCAGGTACGCACCATAACGAATTCTCCTGCCCGTGTTAATCCGTTCGGTGATAAAGTAAAGGCGTACCCATTTAATTTTGACAATCCCCAAAGACTTATTGATACATTATCCGGGGCCTCGGTCCTCTATAACACCTACTGGGTGAGGTTTAACTACCCAGGTTTCACGTACTCAACCGCAGTCAACAATACCCGGACGTTGTTTGACGCCGCAAGGAAAGCTGGGATAAAACGGATTGTCCATCTCAGTATAACAAACCCTTCGGAGGACTCCCCCCTGGAGTATTTTAGCAGTAAGGCAAAATTAGAACGAACGTTGATAGAATCAGGTCTGGCGTACGCAATACTCCGGCCAGCCGTCTTATTTGGGAAAGAGGACATCCTGATAAATAATATCGCCTGGTTCTTGCGGAAATTTCCAGTCTTCGGGGTGTTTGGAGACGGATACTATCGCCTGCAACCCATATACGTTGATGACCTGGCCAGGTTGGCAGTTGAACAGGGACAAAGGACGGAAAATGTTATCATCAACGCAATTGGGCCAGAGACGTTTACTTATCGTGGTCTGGTGGAGGAGATAGGGAGGATTATAGGTAAACGCAGGCCAATTATTTCTATCCCCCCAGCCGCAGGTTACCTCCTGGGGTCGCTTATCGGCAAGATAGTTGGAGACGTAACGATTACACGCGATGAGATTGAGGGTCTTATGGCCGGGTTACTCTACACAGATTCACTGCCTAGTGGGACGACCAGGTTGACAGACTGGGCCGTGGAGAATGCCTCCAGTCTGGGCATACGATATGCCAGCGAGTTGGCCCGCAGGAGAGATAGAATGGAGTCGTACGACAAATTGTAAAGGTTAGGGGGCCTGCCACCATTTCGCAGGAATCTTGGATTGTGAAGCCCTTGTCCAGGTTTGTAGTCCTTCTGGTAAGCGTGTTAATCTCTTTATTCCCTTGCCTCTTAGAGGCCGGGGAGGCCGAAGACTTTCTGCAGAAAGGCCGTTCTTATCTCCAGGAGGGGCGTGCGGATGAGGCCATCGTTGAGTTAAGAAAGGCAGTAGAACTTGACCCAAAGCTCACGGGGGCGAGAAAACTCCTGGGGACGGTCCTTAAGGAAAAGGGGTATCTGGATGATGCCATAATCCAGTTTAAGAACGCCATTACCCTGGAGCCAAAAGACGCAGAACTGAGGGTACTACTGGGTTATACGTATTTAGAGAAGGGGAACAGGGAGGAGGCCATAAAGGAGTTCTCCCGTGCAATAAAACTGAGACCCGAAGAGGGGAGGTTCCAGATGGCCCTGGGTCAGGCCTTCCTCCAGGAGGGGGAATATGAAGAGGCCGTCCACCACCTGGAAAAGGCCATCAAGCTGGAACCCACCCTGGCAGAGGCCCACATGCTCCTGGGGGAGGTCTACCTGGCCATAAGGAAACTAAATGATTCTATAAAAGAGTTAAAGGAGGCCATAAGGTTAGACCCCCTCCGCGCCCCTTGGTACACCCTGCTGGGGAGTGTCTACTTTACCAAGGGGCTTTATGGTGAGGCGGTGAAAGAATACACGGAATCTCTCAGGGTAGACCCGGGCCAGGCAGAACCCCATTTACTTATAGGCCGGGCCTATACCACTATGGGCCAGTTTGATGAGGCTATTGGAGAGTACAAGAAGGCCCTGGAGCTAGACCCCAACTCCCCGGAAGTCCACATGCATCTGTCCGCATTATACCGGAGATTGGGCCGAATAGTAGAGGCGGATGCGGAGTTCAGGAGGTATAAGGAGATAATCAGGGAGAAGAGTAGGGAGTAGTCTGCCAGGGGCCAGGGGGCAGGGACCAAGGACTAGGGAAAAAGATTGCTGGGCAAAACACAAGATTCTTCTCCGCCTAAGGCGGATCAGAATGATGGGTGGTACTTTTAAGAGTTTTGCAGAGCTCTCGTTATGTAAGGGGCATCAATATGCGACCCCCAAGGCTACAGGAGCCCTCTGGCCTTTTGGGTGTTCTTTGCCTTTTCAATATTGCGTGCCCCCCTTAAGAGCGCCTCTGTGAAGTCTGTCCCATCAAAGTCAGCCCCGTTCAGCTCAGCCCCGCTCAGGTTGGCCCCACTAAAGTTGGCCCTACTCAGATTGGCCTCGCTGAGGTCAGCCCCGCTCAGGTTGGCCCCACTCAGGTCGGCTTCGCTCAGGTTGGCCTCACTCAGTGTAGCCTGGCTCAGGTTTGCCCCGCCCAGAATGGCCTGGCTCAGGTTGGTTCCGCTCAGGTCGGCCTTGCTCAGGTCGGTCTTGTGCAGGCTGGCCCCGCTCAGGTTGACCCCACTAAGGTAGCCACTACTCAGGATGGCCCCGTTCAGGCTGGCCCCACTCAGGTTGACCATGACCAAGTTGGCCCCACTAAAGTTGGCTCCACTTAGATTGGTGCCACTCAGGTTTGCCCCGCTCAGGTTAGCCCCACTCAGGATGGCCCCGCTCAGGTTAGCTCCAC
>JASEHG010000013.1 GCA_030018855.1 Candidatus Brocadiaceae bacterium | reverse complement strand
AGAAGTCGTAGGCAGTATGCTTTATGCCAAGTTTTTGCTCAATAGCGGCAAATCTCCTGAGGCGGCTTGCCTCTGCCTTTATCTTTATTAGCCAGCGGTCCTGGGCCCATTCCCAGTAGCCGTATATGGGACTATACACGGCCCCATGTGCCTTGGCCTTGTAGATGGCGTCGGTAATGTCAACGAGGAGTTCGTAGGTGAGTCTCTCTATCTCGGAGACGTTGTACTTTCTAGTGTGTCCGTCTGGCAAGAGGCTGAAGGTGTGATGCCCCCCCCAGTCAGGGGCAAGGTCCTGGGGCATGGGGTCAAGTAGCCCCTCATTGAGGAGGTCTACTACTATGGCCATTGCCTCACGGTATTTGGTGAAGCTAAGCTTTACGGCCTCGTCCATGGCCTCAAGCTGGTCACGGGCAAACCTTGAGGAGTGACAACCCTGGCACGTCTTCACCCACCATTCCCTTATCTCTTTGTATTTCGGCGCACCCCTATCTACCAGTGAGGTGCCCATAAAGGTGTAGGCGGTAGAGGCCCTCCTAACGTTGTGCTCGCCCTGTTGCATGTGGCAGTAGGCGCAGGTGGGGGCCTTGTAATTTTTGTTGGCAAGGGGCTGGGAGAAATCCCATTCGTGGGCCTCTCCCTGGTATATCATCCCGTGGTAGGACTGCATATACATCTCGTACTCATACTGTTCTGGGCCTGAGTGGCACACGCCGCAACTGGTGGGGCGGCGGGCCTCCGCTACTGAAAACTCATGCCTGGTGTGACAGCCATCGCAACGGTTCTCGGCAATGGCATGGCATGTAAGGCAGGCAGAGACCTCCTCTGCGGGCTTTTCTACGTAACAACCGTCTTCAATAAGGTCAAGCTGGTAGGCATGGGCATGGGAGCCCCTGCCGCCGTCTCTATGTCCTCTCAGTTGCTGGGGGTGGCACTCCCCGCAGGTATTGTAAGAGGGCATGAGCAGTCTTTCATGGTCAGTCCCGTGGCACTTCTCGCACCCTACCGCCTCCTTCCCCTCCCCTGGTCTGCCATGCCGGCTCCTTCTCCACTGGGCAACCACCTGGGGGTTCTCCACCGTGTGGCAGACGATACACTCGTGCCCTGTGTACTGCCCCGTCACGGCGCTTACAGGACGAAAGGCAGGATTATTATAGTAGTGGTCGGGGTCATACCACCTGACCATCGGTAGGAATTGAAAGAGCTGTCCGTATCTACCCTTCCCAGGGAAGAGTTTGTCGGGAGCGGTGTAATAGGCAGAAAGCCCACCGCCATGGTAGACGTCCCCTGAGTCATCTGGCCCTGCCTTCTCCCCCCGCAGGGCGGCCATCTCTTCCTGAAAGGACCTTTTCCCCTGTAGGTACTGCTGTGCCCCTGCCTGTCCAGCACCTGACCACAAAAAGACCAGGAGACACCCCGCCAAAAGAAAAACCCTAGGCATAGGTTTTCCCCTCCGTCTATCTACATCCCGCCTGAGGCGGATTTTCAACTGGACGGGTCTGTTATGGACTGTATCTGGGGTGGTACTGCCACCTGGTTTTCTAAAAATAAAATCCGCCCCGTCATAGTTGAGGGGTGGCATTCTCGTTACGTGTCCGGCCTCCAAGGCCAGTCACATCCTGCCGGCCACAAGCCAGCAGGTAGACGGGGCGGATTAGTCTCTTATCCTCCTATGTGTCATTGCAAGTAAGCCGAAGCCCTGAGCCAAAGACGAAGGGGAAGCGAAGCAATCTCATGTCCTCTTGTGCAAACCACTATGGTAGTGGCGTATTGTTCGCCACGGCGAATCTGCCTAAGGCACGACAATACGCCCCTACTTCGGGCTTCGCCCCTCGTCCGCCTTAGGCGGAACACCTTTGCCATGGATTTTTTCAGAAACCTCTCCAAAAAACCCTTGACTTTTAAGAAATATTGTTATTAGATTGATTAAAACCCCGCCTCGTCGTAGTTGAGGGGTGGCATTCTCCAGTTTTTATGCCTTCAGCCCCCAAGGCTGAGGCACATCCTGCCGACCACAAGCCAGCAGGTAGACGAGGCGGGTTATATCCCTTCAAGTTTCTTCCTCTTTTCCTGGGCTGAAAATTCTTTATCCTCTTTCTTCTTCCCCCTGGGTAGTTTCCACCTGACGTCAATATATTCCATCTGTTCAAGCTTCTTCCCCTCAGCCTTGACAATGCTAAGGAGGTTTTTAAGTTTCTGCCCGTCAGAAAGCTCATCTACATGCCCACAGAGGGGGAGACAGCCCCACTTGATGGCTATCCCGCCGTTGGTCCAGATGGTAACGTCGCTCTCGCCGTGGCTCCTGCCCCGGCCCACCTCAGTAACGTCCACAGACCTAAGGCCCATTGCCTTGTGGACATCGTTCTCCTTCAGGAAACGCACAAGTCCTACCCCGGCCAGTATCCCCTTATCTTCCATCTTCTGTCCTGCTCTCGGGATAATCCTTAACCTCCTGGATTCTATGTAGGGGGTCTTCCCCTGATCCCGTGGCCATGAAAAATGCGTCCCTGGCAATACCATGCCTTCTTCATCAAGGAGATAGAAGACCTCATCCCTTTGCTCCGCTCCAGGGGAGGCCTTTAGATTCGCTCCCTTCTTCTCCGCCTGAGGCGGAGCAGGGTTCCGGCCCACTACAGGTTTATACACTGCTACGGCCCGCCTTATCTCTAACTGCACCCTTAATCTATTAGGGAATTCCCTCTTTACGGAGTGGACACTCTTCACCCAGGGTATCCCTTCTAATCTCCCGGCTACCTCCTGGGTAAGCCCCTTATCAAAGAACCCCCGTCCTACTATCCCTCTGGTATCTTTTACCTCCCCAAGGAGGTTCTCTTTCACCCCATCTTCGGGATGGATAACAAATACTACCTCCTTTATCTTAAATTCTTCCAGTGCAGAGAAGTAACTCCACCCTTCGTAAATACCCCAGACCAGGAGGCCAATAATCGCCACCGCAACGGGTATCTTGAAGTAATAGGCCCCTACTACTCTACGAAGCCTTCCTTCCTCTACCTGGTCTCTCTTTCCATTTTCTGCCATCTATATTGCCTGTACGTACAAGAGTTACACTGACTCTTGTAGGGGCAGGGTAGCCCTGCCCCTACTTAAGGCCAGACCCACTATCCTATTGCATAGTTGTGAGAAACTCATCCCTGTTGCCTGGGCGGCCTTGGGGAGGAGACTCCTCTCAGTAAACCCAGGGATAGTGTTCACCTCCAAGAGATAGAGGGCCCCCAACTCATCGCACATCATATCCACCCTGGAAAAATCACTGCAACCCAGCGCCTTATGGGCCTTGAGGGCTATATCCTGGGCCTCTTGATATACCCCGCCGGGGAGTCCCGGACACAGGATGTAACGAGTGTTGGTATCCTTATACTTGGCCTCGAAGTCGTAAAACTCCCTGGAAGGCCTTATCTCTATCACGGGGAGGGCCTCTTCTCCCAACACCCCTACCGTGAGTTCACGGCCCGCAATATACTCCTCCAGAAGGACCGTATCCTCGTAACGGAAGGCTGTCTCCAGGGCAGGGATAAGACCTTCAATTACCTTTACAATGGTCACACCCACACTAGAACCGTTGCAAGCAGGCTTCACCACTAGGGGGAAGGACAACTTACCTAGCCTGCTTATGGTGTGCACCGGCCTGAGGGGCTCGTGACGCCTCAGGACTATGAAATTGGGGGTGGATAGCCCCCTAGTGCTAAAGATCTTTTTGGACTCTACTTTATTAATGGCCCGCTTGCTGGCACTCACGCCGGAACCCGTGTAGGGGATGCCTTTCGCCTCCAGCAGGGACTGGATCCCTCCATCTTCCCCAAAACGACCGTGCAGGGCAATAAAGGCCAGGTCTACATCCCTCGCCTGAGGCGGGTCAAGCTCCTCTATTCTTGTATCGTTCACAACTATGGGTACAACAGAATGGCCCGCCTCCTTGAGGCCTTCTACCACCGCCTGGCCAGAGCGTAGAGACACCTCCCTCTCCGTGGAGACTCCACCCATCAGGACAGCCACCTTCAATACTGCCTCTCCAGGGTGGCCGCCAGGTACTGGGTTCCGGTCCTCGGCCGACTGCCGACGGCCTACCTCGGACCGCAGACCATCGCTCGTAGCAGATGGGGCTACCATATCTTTATCTCTGGCTCCAGCCAGACTCCGAACCGTTTCTTCACCTCTTCTCTAACCCTCTGGATAAGCTCAAGGATCTGGGCCGCCGTGGCACTGCTCCAGTTTACGATAAAATTGGCATGTTTCCTGGATACCATCGCACCACCTACCTTAAGCCCCTTCAGGCCGGATTGGTCAATAAGGCCCCCTGCACTCTGCCCTGGTGGGTTCTTAAAGACGCACCCAGCACTCTTTGCGGAAAGGGGCTGGCTCCTGCTCTTTTCCTCGTAAACCTCCCTCATCCGGCGGAGGATTTCCTCCCTGGAACCTTTTTCCAGCCTTAACCTGGCCCCAAGGACAACCTGCTGCCCCAGTCCAGCATTCCTGTACTGGAAATCCACTTGCCCCCGTGTGTAAGAATGTAACGCCCCATCGTATCCAATGGTAGATACCTCCTCAATCCATCGCTCTATAGTCCCATATTTACCACCGGCATTCATGGCCACGGCACCCCCCACACTGCCAGGGATACCCACCAGGTTCTCCAGCCCCTTAAGCTCCCACTCCGCCGTCCTCTGAATAAGCCCGGGGAGACTGACCCCCGCCTCCACCAACACCTGTTCGTCGCTATGCTCAATCCTGTTAAAAGCACCCCTGGGGATGTGGACCACCAGGCCCTCCACTCCGCTATCCCTCACTAAGATATTGCTCCCCTTACCAAGGACAAATATCTTCAGCCCCTGTTCCTTCCCGTAATCAAGAACCCCCTGAAGCTCCTCCGGGTTGGTAGGCTCTGCAAACAGCGTGGCAGACCCACCTACCTTGAAAGTGGTGTACCTCTTCAGGCACTGCTGATGCCTAATTTTGCCCTTTAAGTCCTTGACCATCGTAATGTCCATTTCTTTGCCAGGCAGGGCTACTGCCTCGCAAGAGAGAAACAAGCTCCACCCCTACTTTCCACACATCCCCGGCTCCCATGGTCATCACCACATCACCTTCCCGGAGCCGCGGGTATACCTCACTTGCCACACTATCCAGGCCAGATACGTACAAGGCCCTGACCTCTTCCCTCTGTGCCTCCTTCAGGAGGTCAACAGAGCTAACCGACTCCATGTCCTCCTTATTATCCCTGGCAGGATAGATGTCCGTGAAGACCACCTCGTCCGCCTCCCTGAAGGCCCTGGCGAACCTGCTAAGGAAGAACCTTGTACGGGTGTGCTGATGGGGCTGGAAGATGCACCACAGCCTCCTCCCCTGGAAGTGTTCCCTGGCCGCCTGCAACGTAGCGCATACCTCCGTTGGGTGATGCCCATAATCGTCTATGACCGTTACCCCGCGCACCGTGTCCAGCATCTGGAACCTGCGGTTAGCCCCCCTGAATTCCTTCAAGGCCTTCTGCATAGGCTCCTTCGGCAGGCCGGCCCAATGTCCCACGGCAATAGCCGCCAGGGCATTCTTGACGTTATGGTTGCCGGGCACCCTCAGGGCAAAATCACCATAATGGTCCTCTTTGTAATATACCTTGAAAGAATTGAGTCCCCCTCCCCGGACGGGAGGCGTTGCCCTCCAGGAGGAGGCAGAACCAATGGAAAACGTCTCTACATTGCAAGGCATGTCCTGTAGGGCCTTCACGATGTTCACGTCCCCATGGGCCACCACCAGCAAACCATTTCTAGATACTCCCTGGGCAAAATTCCTGAAGGCTCCAATCACCCCTTCCAGGTCCTTATAGTAATCCAGATGGTCTTCTTCTATATTTGTTATAATCCCTACTTGGGGTCGCATATGCAGGAAGGACCTGTCGTACTCGCAGGCCTCTGCCACGAAATACTTACTGCTGCCCAGGCCGGAACTCCCTCCCAAGCCTGGCACCTCACCTCCAATTACAAAACTAGGGTCTTCCCCCCCCTCCTTGAGGAAGGTGGCTACCATAGCGGTAGTAGTGGTCTTTCCATGGGTACCACTCACGGCAATCCCCACCTTGTCTCCCATCAATGAACCTAGCATCTGGGCATATTTAATTACCCGCAGGCCAAAACCCTTGGCCTTCTTCAGGTCCGGGTTATCCTCTTGTACGGCGGCCGAGATTACTACCAGTCTAGCCTGGGGGCTGAGCCAGGAGCCGTCCTGTCTGAGGGTTATTTTGGCCCCCAACTCCTCCAGATGGAGTAGAGTCTTGGAGGGTTGCATGTCGGAACCATGCACTACACACCCGCCTTTCATAAGTACTTTAGCCATACCGCTCATACCAGCACCACCAATCCCTATGAGATAAACCAGAGACCCTTGCAACGCCGATAGTACACCTGCCTCTAAAGCGCCTGTGGCGATAAACTCTGACATACCCTCTCCCCTTTTTGATGCCCGCGGTCTAACCGCCTGCCACCCTCAAGGAGTTCCAGCATGCACTGTATGACCTCCTGCGTAGCGGAAGGTTTGCCCATGGCCATTGAGGCCCGACGCATCCCCTGGAGCCTTTCTCCATCCGTAAGTACCCCCAGGAGTAACTCCATAAGCCCCTGGGCAGTAAGCTCCCGCTCTTTTACCACCACTGCCGCCCCTCTAGCGGCAAGTTCCTCCGCATTACTATACTGATGACCATCGGCACTATGAGGATAAGGTATCAACACGGCAGGTAACCCCCAGGCAGTAATCTCTGCCAGGGTAGTCGCCCCTGCCCTGGACAGTACCAGGTCAGCAGAAGAATACGCCGCGCCCATATCCACAAGAAAATCAAACACACCATCCTCCATACCCAGTCTCTCGTAGGCCCTCTTCACCCTTGCATAACCCTCTTTCCCTGTGGAGTGGATAACCCGGAGCCCTGGCACCCTCTCTTTTAGTAGAGGAAGGCCTTCTACCATTGCATCATTAATAGCCCTTGCCCCCTGGCTGCCTCCTAAGACCAAAAGGGTAGGGCCCTTGCCTCCCAACCCGGCTATCCCGCCTGAGGCGGATTGGTCCACCTGAGGTGGAGTAGTCGGCTGCCGTCCAAAAAGTCCTTCCCTCAATGGAGTGCCAGTAAAGCGGAGCCTCTCTCCACAAGAAAGCCACCGCTCCGAGGCCGTCCAGTGGCACAGGACAAGGTCCGCCCATGGGGCAAGAAACCGGGTCGCCTTCCCTGGCACCACGTTCTGTTCCAGCAAGAGGACGGGTACCTTTCGCATATAGGCACATATCACCGGAACCAGAGAGGCATAACCTCCCAGCCCAAAGACCACGTCTGGCCTCAGCTCCCTCCAGTACCAGAGACACCTGAGAAAACTCACTACAAAACTGATAAGGAATATCGTCATCCCGATTAAAGAACCTTTCCAGGCCCTGGCCTTTGTCTTAAAGAACTTGTAACCCTTTCCTTCCAAACACCGTTCTTCCAGGGCGTTACCTGTGCTGACAAAGCATATCTCCGCCTGGGGATAGCGCGCCTTAATCCCCTCAGCCACGGCCAAGCCAGCCATAATATGACCACCCGTTCCACCTCCAGCAAAGACAACCCTCAAGAAATCCCACGCCTTTGATAAGGGTGGCCTTGCCACCCCGGCGTCCCCCTCATCACACCCTGGACCTTACTGGTACAGGGCACACATGCCCCAGCAGATTTCCTCATCAAGAAGCCCGGTCTCCAGGAAAACACTCCTTCTTTCTCCTGAGAGTGTATGGAGATATTTAACAGCAATCCCACCGCCGCCATAGAGAGCAGGAGGGAAGACCCGCCTGAGCTAATAAAAGGAAGCGGTATCCCTTTTGTCGGCACACAACCCAGTACCACTGCCATATTAAAGGCCGCCTGGTAGCAGAGCATGAAGGTTAATCCCAGGGCAAGTATCTGCCCAAAGGTCTCGGGCGCCCTCAAGGAAACCCTCAGCCCCTGCCATGCCAGGAGGGCAAAGAGTAAGACTACGGAGAAGGTGCCTGCAAACCCCAGTTCCTCCCCCAGTGTGGCAAAGATAAAATCACCACTACACTCGGGGAGGAAAAACAGCTTCTGATAACCCTTCCCCAGACCATCCCCAAGGGAACCGCCCGAACCCAGGGCTATCCAGGACTGGATAATGTGGTAGCCTGCCCCTGAGGCATCACTCCAGGGGTCCATGAAGGCCAGTACCCGCGCCTTCCTGTAGGCGGCATGATGTATGAGAAAGAAGAGGACAGGGACAAGGGACAAGGCGGCGGCACCCACGTAGACCCACCTGCTCCCAGCCGCTATTAAGAGCATCATGCCGAGGACGGCCATAAACCCGGCAGTACCAAAATCCGGCTCAAGTACCGTAAGGACGGTAAAGCCCATCACGGCCAGCAGGGGGAACAAGAAACCCCTCAAGAACTCTCGCATCCTCCCCTGATACTTAGAGGCCCATCTAGCCATAAATATCACCAGTACCAGTTTGGCAAACTCCGAGGGCTGAAACCCCATCATGGGCCCTAGCCTTATCCACCTCCTGGCCCCGTTCTGGAGGGTCCCTATGCCCGGAACCAGTACCAGCACAAGCCCGGAGAGGGCCAGGGCAAGCCATACGTACCACAAAGACTCCAACCTCCTGTAATCAAAACAGAGGAGACCGACCATGGCCCCTGTACCCAGGCCGAGGGCGACCATGTGCTTCAGGAGGGCAGAGGAATCGCCCCCTTGTCCGAGGGAACTAACCCAATCGGAGCTGTACACCATCACTATCCCTATCCCTAGGAGACAACCCGTCAACCCCACCACTACGCCTCCCGGTTCTGGCAACCTCATAGTCCTATCCTGAAAATCAGGAGTCCCAAGAAGCCCATGACGACTGCAACTATCCAGAACCTCACCGTTATCTTGGACTCTGGCCAGCCTATGAACTGAAGATGGTGATGCAGGGGGGCACAATAAAAGACCCTCCTGCCCGACAATTTAAATACCGCCACCTGGAGAAATACCGAAAAGGCCTCCAGCATAAAGACCATCCCTATGAGTATGAAAAGGAGTTCCTGCTTGAGCAAGAGTGCGACCACTGCCAGTACCCCTCCCACACTCAGAGAGCCGACATCCCCCATAAAGGCCTGTGCCGGAAACCCGTTGTACCATAGGAAACCCAGCCCCGAACCAACCAGGGCGGCACAAAAGACGCTGAGCTCTTTGGCCCAGGGTATATGATTAATCCCCAAAAACAGGCTCGTCTCCCTCTCTCCCAGGGCATAGGCCACAAAGCTGAGCGACAGGCCGGCCAGTATCGTACAGCCTATGGCCAGGCCATCCAGCCCATCCGTAAGGTTTACCGCATTAGAGCTCCAGGCCACATAAAACATCACCACCACCACGTACAGGTACCCAAGCTCTACGTCTTCCCTGAGAAAGGGCAGGTTAATGCCCGTGCCTACCCCTGAACTCTTGAAGTGCTGATATATGGCAATGCCCAGGATTAGGCCCAGGGCTAGCTGAAAGGACAGTTTGGTCCTGTCCCTCATACCAAAGCAATCTTTTACGGTCAGTTTCAGATAGTCATCCGCAAAACCCAGGATGCCGAGTCCTGCGGCCGTCAAGAACAGGAGACCTATGGAGTAATCCTTGACGTTACACCACAGGGCCGCAGAGAGGAAAAGTGCAAGGAGGACTATTATCCCCCCCATGGTAGGGGTGTTCCTCTTGTTTGCGTGGAGGTCGCGAAGCCTTTCAGAATGGGTCTTGGACGTGTCCTCTCTCACCTGGTATTCCCCAAGCTTTTTAATAACCTTCGTCCCGAGGAGCAGACTGGCCAGAAAGGCCGTAAGCGCCGCCAAAATCGCCCTTAAGACGGTATCTTCCAGAGGACTGCCAGATATCTGCGTTGAAAACAAGTAGTACATGTTTAGTATCAAGCCGGCACTCTTTCTTCAGATAAGGCCAGGTCCTTATCACCGTCCATCTGGGCCGTATCTGACTGAGACTGACCTTGCAAGAGAACTGGACTGGAGAAATGTTCTTTCAAATGGCTGCACACCTCTTCTAAACGCATGCACCTGGAACCCTTCAGGAGGACGGTATCCCCCTCTTTCAGGTACGTCGTGGCTGCATTACAGACCTCATCAAGATTGTTGCAGACCTGTATCTGCCACTTTGCCATCCCGGCCTCCAGGGCGCCCCTTGCTACCTCAGCGGCAAAGCGCCCCGTTACCAGGAGGAGCTCTACGTCTGCTGCCGCAATCCTTTCTCCCAACTCCACGTGGAGGTCTACCGCCTCCTTCCCCAACTCTGCCATGTCCCCGCAGATAAGACATTTTTGTCCAGAGACGTTCATGCGTGATAATTCCGCAAGGGCGGCAAACATACTGGCAGGATTGGCATTGTAGGCATCATTTATAATGGTCACACCACCTGCACGGTGTTTTTCCATCCTCATCGGGGGCAGACGGAAATCCGCCAACCTCAGACTGAGTTCCCCCAGGTTAAGCCCCAGACTATACCCTACCGCCAGGGCAGCCAGGGCGTTGTAAACGTTATGGACCCCTGGTGTATTTAGAAAGACGTTGTGGCGTCCGTTAACGGTGAAAGAAAGCCCCCCTTCCTGCTCCTTTAGCTCGGTACCCCTGATATGCGACCCCTCACCAAGACCAAAACTGATAAACCGTCCCGGGAAAGTCTTGGCCATCCATTGACACCACGGGTTGTCCGCATTAAATGCCAGGTACCCGCCCTGGTTGATGTTCTCTACAAGCTCCGCCTTGGCCATGGCTACCCCCTCCACGTCTCCCAACCCTTCCAGGTGTGCCTCAGAGACGTTGGTAATGACCCCAATCTCAGGTTGCGTCATCCAGGACAACCAGCGTATCTCTCCCGGGGCACTGGTGCCCATCTCAATAACCGCCAGCTCATGGTAGGGCTCCATTTGAAAGAGGCTTAAGGGTACGCCCACAAAATTGTTATAATTCCCAGGAGAGCTAACCATACGGAAGGAGGTGGAAAGGAGATGGTGCAGCATCTCCTTTGTGCTGGTCTTGCCATTGGTACCAGTAACTGCCACTACCTTCACGGGGAGCTTTTCTTTGTAGTATCTGGCCAGCCTGCCCAGGGCCTCTATGGTATCTTTTACCTCCACCACCAGGACGTCGGCCAGGACGTCGGAAGGAACACCACCTACGTCCCCTGAGACCAGAAGACCCCTTGCCCCTTTTGCCAGGGCCTGAGGTATAAAGGCATGACCATCGTACTTCTTCCCGGAGATGGCCACAAAGAGTTCCCCTGCCCTCAGGAGCCTCGTGTCCGTGGACACTCCACTCAAGAGGAAGTCCTTTTTACCACCTTTGTGACTGCCTTTAACTGCCTCTACAATCTCCCAACCCCAGAGGGCTTCCATCGGGTCTCTCCCACGTAGGGGTCTCTGATTAACCAGGGACACCCTGCGCCTGTCTTACTTATTCCCGCGAGGTGCCGGCGGATGTTAGCACCGCAGATATTAGCGGCAACTCCGCAGACACCGTCAAAGCCTCTTCCTCGCAGTGAGGACAAACTACATGAATTATGTCCACTCCTGTCTCTCTCACTAACGCCCTGAATTCAACAGAGGTGTCTATCCACTCCCCAAACTTCTTTACCCTATTACATACCTTGCATTCTAAGAGCATCTCAGTCCTTACCTCCGTCTAGACATTAGACATAAGTAAGCAATAAACAAAGTTTCTGCCTACTCCCTACCCCCTACTCCCTTACTACAGAGACCCTGCATGCTGTAATTCCTCCACCGCTGGGGGAACGGCCTCTGCCGCCTTTCCCCTGGCGGTCCTCTTGGAGAGTACCTGTCCCACTACATCCATATCATCAAAGGGGATAACAAGTTTCCCCAGGTCCTGGGTCTGCTCATGCCCCTTACCGGCTATAAGCACCACGTCTCCCCTTACGGCCTGGGAAAGGGCCTGCTCTATGGCCAGACGCCTGTCAGGCTCTACCCTGTAAGACTTGCCGCTGATACCCCTCTCTATCTCCTTGATAATCTGCATGGGAGGCTCAGTGCGGGGGTTATCACTGGTAAGCCAGAAGCGGTCTGCGTACCTCTCTGCCATCTGGCCCATCAGCGGCCTTTTCCCCCTGTCCCTATCTCCACCGCACCCAAAGACCAGGAGCAGGTGGTTCTCCACCAGTGGCTTCAAGGTCTCCAGTGCCGACTCCAGGGCATGGGGGGTATGGGCGTAGTCTATAAATATATGGAAACCTGGCCCCGGTATCCGCTCCAGCCTCCCCGGAGGGCACTCCAGGGATTCTACCCCTCTCTTAATCTCTGACAGCCCTATGCCCAGGGCATGTGCGGTAGTAGATGCGGCCAACAGGTTATAGAAGTTATATTTTCCAATTAGAGGGAATTTCACCAGCAGTTCTTCCTTCCCATCCGAGAGCATCACCTCTGTCCCCTCCAGGGAGGTGCTCAGGACCTCCCCCCTTATACCCCTGGTAGCCTTCGGATAGTACCAGAATATCTTAGCCCTGGTCTGCTGGGCCAGGTACTGGCTGGCCGAGTCCTCTGCATTAAGCACCGCTACGGCCTCTGGAGAGAGGCTGCGGAAGAGGACGGCCTTGGCCTCCCTGTAGGTCTCCATATCTTTGTGATAGTCCAGGTGTTCCTGGCTTAGATTGGTAAAGATGGCCGCCTTGAAATCTATCCCATGCACCCTGTGTTGTGTCAGGGCATGGGAGGAGACTTCCATGACCACGTGAGTAACCCCGGAGGTCCACATCTCTTTGAAGAGGCCGTGGAGTTCCAGGGATTCAGGGGTAGTGTGGCTGGAGGGTATGCACCTCTGGCCGGTAGAACACGTTACAGTCCCTATAAGGCCCACCTTCTTTCCCGAGGCCTCCAGGATGGAGCGAAGGAGGTAAGAGATGGTAGTCTTACCATTAGTGCCAGTAATGCCTATAAAGGTTAGATACTTTGAAGGCTCTCCATAGAAACGACTGGAGAGACAGGCCAGGGCCTTTCTGGAGGAGGGGACCACTATCCGGGTAAGGCCGCCTGGAACGGGCAGTGCGTCAGGCAGATTCTCCGTGGCTGGCTTCTCTGTAACCAGGGCCACTGCACCCCTTTCCACGGCCTCTAGGAGAAAGGTGTGCCCGTCGGCCTTAGAGCCCGCTACTGCCACGAAGAGGTAGTCAGGTCCTACCTTGCGGGAGTCATAGGCTATCCCGGTTATGTCCCTCTCCTGGAAGTCAGAAACCCTGACCCCTTCCAGTCCATCCAAGGCAGAACAAAGCCTGCTGAGCTTCATGGCTCCTCCTAAAACCAGGGATTAGGGGCTACGGAGTAGGGAATAGCAAAATAAATATTGCTAATCCCTAATCCCTAGTTCGCTATCCCATGGCGCAGTAGACGCCAGTCTCTAAATAATTCAAAGACCTCCTAATAATTTCCCTTACTACTGGAGCAGACACGGTACCACCATAGTGGGCCCCGTGGGGCTCGTCTATCATCACTAACACGCAAAGCCTGGGTTTTTCTGACGGGGCATACCCTATGAAAGAACTGACGTAGCCTGCTCCACCATAACCACTGCCATCCGACCTGGGTTTCTCGGCAGTACCCGTCTTTCCCGCCACGGCGTACTCCGTAAGGCCGGCCTTCTTCCCCGTCCCTTCCTCCACTACCCTGGTGAGGATGCTGGTTAACTGCCGTGCCCACTTTTCATCTAAAACCCGATGTGCATATCTAGGTTCAAACCGTTTTGTCTCTCCGCCCTTACTATCACCCAGGGCCAGCACAATACTTGGCCTGATGAGATTCCCTCCGTTAGCCAGAGTACAGAAGGCCGTGGTTAGTTGTAGCGGGGTTACCGTCACCTCGTGTCCCATGGCTATGGAGGCAAGGGAAAGACTTGTCCATTTGGAGAGGGGGTACAAAACGCCTGAGGTCTCTCCAGGTATCTCTATACCCGTGGGGGTACCGAGGCCGAAGAGCTTTAGATCGCCGTAGAGCTTGCTGGGTCCCTCTAACATGGCCAGCTGGGCCATGCCGATATTACTGGAGTAGACGATAATCTCTTCCAGGGTGAGATTTCCGTAAGGGTGGACATCGTGCAGTACGCGCCTCCCGATGGGGAAGACCCCATTGTGGCAGAAGAAGACGTCGGAGGGACGGGCAAGCCCTCGCTTCAATACCCCGCTGACTACCAGGGGCTTAATAAGAGAACCTGGCTCGTAACAATCAGTTATTATCCTGTTCCTGCGCTGTTCCGGGGACGAATCCTGAAAACGGTTGGGGTCAAAGGTGGGGCGGCTGGACATGGCCAGCACCTCCCCTGTCTGGGGGTTTATGGCCACGGCCATGGCAGACCGGGGACTCCATTGCTTGCAGGCCGTATCCAGCTCTTCTTCCAAGATGTGTTGTATGGTAACGTCTACGGTAAGGGTAACGTTATTGCCGTCTTGGGGGGCAATTAAAACGGTCCCACCCGTAAAGATGGGTCTCTGCAGCCCGTCCTGAGTGGTCACCATGTATCCAGGGACACCTGCAAGCTCCCTGTCAAAGACCAACTCAATCCCCTCTAGCCCCCTTCCATCAATATCCACAATGCCAAGTACCTGGCTCAGGAGGCTACCACACGGATAAGACCTGATAGTCTCAGGGAGCACGCCTACGCCCTTTATTGCCAGGTCCTTAACGTCCTGTATCTCCTTAGGGCTGGCCTTTCTCTTAAGCCATACAAACCTCTTTTCCCTGTCAAGGAGGGTTAGCAACTTATCTGGTCCTATCCCCAGGACCTTAGCAAGACCTTTAGAGGCCTCCTCTTTATCCTCTACCTCTGCGGGGTCGGCATATACAGAGTTTACCTGCAGGGTCTGGGCGAGCGCCTTCCCGTGACGGTCAAGGATGTCGCCCCTGCGGGCCGGTATCTCTATCCTCTTAGAGTGCTGGGCCTCCGCCAGTGCATCGTATTTCCTGTGCTCCAGTATCTGGATGCGACCAAGCTGTATCGCCAGGCCCAGATAGGACACGAAAAGTATTATTATGAAAAGATACGTCCTCATGACTTGGTATCTATCCACCTGAGGCGGATTACCGTCTCTCCCTCCCGGTGGCTTGAACTACCCCTTTTTTTAGACCCAGGGACTTCTCGCTGAAGGTGCTGTGGCACTGCCTGCACGTCCAGAGTTCTATATCGGGAGAATAACTGTAACCCTTCTGGAGGCCAGAAAACATGAAGTCATTGCCCTTACAATTCGGGCAGTACAGCGATGTTAGTCCCAGCAAATCTCTAGCGGCCATCGGCAACCTCAAACCCTTTTGAACCTTTGAACCCTTGAACCATTAAACTTTTATTTTTATCCGCACTACCGTTTTGAGTCTGATGCCTTTCCTTCGTTCCGCTCAAGGACGAGCCTGGGGTTATCCTTCTTAAGGTCCCCTTTTCCGGGAGGTGACAACTCAAGGCCCATGTCCTCCAACCTCTGGAGGACTTTCTGCGGAGACCTCAGTGAACTCACCTCGCTCCCCAACTCCTGGTTCTTTTCCTCCAGGTAGGCCTTTTTCCTCTCCAGGGCCGTTACCTTGTAGCCCATCCTCACAATCCCTTTAGACTCCCAGAGTACCACCATAGCCATTCCCACCGAGATAAATATCAAGAAAAGCGTCCTTACCAGGAGCACCCTAAATCCTCTCCACGGCCCTGAGTTTGGCGCTCCTACTGCGTGGATTCTCCCGCACTTCTTCCTGAGAGGGCCTGATGGGTTTCTTGGTCAAAAGCCTGTATACCCCCCCTTTAAAGCCCTCCAGAAAGGACTGCTTCACGATGCGGTCTTCCAGGGAGTGAAAACTTATGGCCACCATCCTGGCCCCTGGCCTGAGGTACTGATACACCGTGGACAGAAACGCCTCCAGGCCTCCTAGCTCCCTATTTACCGCAATGCGGAGGGCCTGAAAGACCCTCGTGGCGGGGTGTATCCTCCTCTTGCCCCTGGGCACCGCCCTTTCTATAAGAGAGGCCAACTGGGTAGTGGTCTCAAGTGATGCCTTCCTCAGGTAGGTCTTAATGGCCCTGGCTATCCTCCTGGACCACCTCTCTTCCCCGTACTCCCAGAAGAGCCTTGCCAGTTCCTCTTCCTTGAGCCGCCTTAGTAGTTCACCTGCCGTGGGGCCAGAAGTCCTGTCCATCCTCATATCCAGCGGCCCCTCACACTGGAAACTGAACCCCCGCTCCGGCCTCCCTAACTGATAAGAAGAAACGCCCAGGTCTAATAACAGCCCATCCAGCCCCCTTACGCCGACAGTGCTACCGCCTATTTCTGTCTCCTGGAGTATCTGGCCAAGCCCGCCATAATTGGAGTGGAATAGCCTGAACGGGTTACCGACCTGGGAAAGGAATCCTCTTGCCACTTCAATAACCTCCGAGTCCCTGTCTATGCCTATAAGGAGCCCTGAAGGGCCTATTTCTCTAAGGATGGCCATGGCATGTCCCCCCGTACCCAGCGTGCAATCCGCTATGACTTTTCCGGGCCCTGGCCTTAGCCAATCCAGTACCTCCCTCAGCATAACGGGCTGATGAAGCGGGGGGTGGAAATCCACTCCCTGTCCTGGTCCGCCGCAGTCTCCCGTTTCCAGTTTTCAGTCCTCTGATAACCTACAACTAGTTTCCGGTCCCGCCCAAGAGTTTGTCAGCCAATTTGTCCAACTCCGCTACATTTTCCTCATCCATAGGCTTCCACCTGGTGGCATTCCATACCTCTATCCTGTTGCCAAGCCCGGTAATCTTTACGTCTCTCTCCAGGCCGGCGTACTCTTTTAACTCCTGAGGGAGGACTATCCTGCCCTGCGGGTCGCACTCCACCCTGCGTGCGGGGGAAAGGAACGTCCTCTCTACCTTCCTCCGCTCCGCTGAAAAGGGCAGTCTAAGGATGTTGTTCACAAACTCCTCCCAATGTGCCGGTGTAAAGAGGAACAGGCACTTCTCTGTCCCACGGGTAACGAAAAAACCCTTCCCGTATTTCTTCTCCACGGCCGCCTCCCTGAAGGGGGCAGGTATGGCCATGCGGTTCTTCTCATCCAGCACATGTTCAAAGCTGCCGTATAGCATATATGGGTTTTCTCACCACTTGTCCCCACTTTACACCACAGGAATTTAATCATTGTTTCTCCATTAGTCAACTATTTTTTTTAAATATTTTTACGGCCAGGCTATATGTCATATTTAACTGGTGAAACTATACAATATATGGTATGATTTTCAAGTAAAATTTTTTAGTTTTTTTCTGTTGCCTCCGCCCTTTCTGTAGATAAAATAAAAACATGGAGTGTGGCAAAAAGCTGTCTTTGTACGACTACCCCCTGCCAAGAGAATACATCGCCCAACACCCACTACCTGTAAGGGACGCCTCAAGGTTAATGGTACTCCACCGCGACTCAGGAAGACTGGAGCATCGCCGATTCTGGAACCTCCCGGAGTATCTCAGGGAGGGGGACTCCCTTGTACTGAATAACTCAAGGGTCATCCCTGCCCGACTCGTGGGAAAGAGGTCCACGGGGGGGAGGGTGAAACTCCTCATGATAGAAGAGGTAGAGGCCTCCACCGGCAGATGGAGGGTGCTCCTGGAGACCAGGGGGATACCCCAGGAGGGAGAAGAACTGGACATAGAAGGGGGAAATCTCAAGGGTCGCCTGATTAGCAGAACCTCTTCCGGGCAGTGGGTCATCCAACTGGGGCCTCAAGGGGATCTCAGAGAGGTGTTGGAGAGAGTAGGCAGGATGCCCCTCCCCCCCTACATAAAGAGGCCATCGGAGGGGGACCCCTATCTATCGCAAGACAGGGAGCGGTACCAATCCGTCATTGCCACCCAACCCGGCTCCATCGCCGCCCCCACGGCCTGCCTGCACTTCACCAAAGAACTCCTTCGGGAGGTCTCCCAGAGGGGCGTAGAGATTATCTTCCTGACCCTTCACGTGGGACTGGGGACTTTTATCCCAATCAAGACCCCTGACATCACACAGCACGCGATGGAGAAAGAATATTATGAGCTGGGCCCGGAGGCCGTACGAAGACTTAATGAAACTAAGAGGCGCGGAGGGCGGATAATAGCCGTAGGTTCTACCTCTCTCAGGGTACTGGAGACGGTGGCGGCAAGGGGTGAACTGTCTCCTTCTAGTGGATGGACTAATCTCTTCATATATCCCCCTTACGAGTTTAAGCTGGTGGACGCCCTTTTGACCAATTTTCATCTCCCGCGTTCCACCCTCCTCGTCCTGGTCTCAGCCTTTGCCGGAAGGGAGAGGATACTCAAGGCCTACTCCGTTGCCAGGAAGGAAGGTTACCGGTTTTATAGTTATGGAGACGCCATGCTTATCATGTAAAATGAGACCTCTGCAATCCACCTAAGGCGGACTAGTTTTTCCGTTCTGGTGCTGTTTTTCCCTCCCCCTTGAGGGGGGAGGGAAGGGTGGGGGTGAACACCCCCTTTAATCCTCTCTTATTAGAGGGAAGAAATCACCCTCCCCCTTCCCCCTCCCCTCTAGGGAGGGGGAAAAGTTAGTGGTACTTATGGACTTCTTCAAAAGTCTTGTAAAATATAAAAACTGAGGACTAAAATCTCTAATGCCTCACAGGACATCAACTACACACAACCGCCCTTTTAAAGTGATTGGTCTTATGTCAGGGACCTCCACCGATGGGATTTCGGCCTGTCTTGTAGAAATCCATCCTCCTTCACCAAAGAACCGTCGCCGGGTAGGGGCATCCGCCCCTTCGCTCCGCTCAAGGGCAGGCTCAGGCGGACACGTGCCCCTACATGTGGAAGTACTCTCCCACGAGACCTACCCCTACGAACCTTCCCTGCGGGACAACATACTTGAAATCATCCACCCCTCGGCAGGGG
>JASEHG010000139.1 GCA_030018855.1 Candidatus Brocadiaceae bacterium | reverse complement strand
AGTATTCTGGATTCTGACTTCTGAATTCTTAATTCTAGTCCCTGGCCCCTAGTCCCCTACCCCTGAAGGTGTAATAGAGCTGGCCGAGTTCCTCTGAGCCCAGGAGGTAAGCAGTACCCAGGAACCCGATTAGCCCTGACGATACCGGCAAGAACAACCTTACAGCCTTGGCCCCAAATGTGCCATCTGTCTGTGGGGCTATGTGCAACGTACCCAAACAGATTAAGGCCATGACGCCGGTAGCCACGAGGGTCTTTCCACAAGAACCCACTACCTGCCCCATGCCCTTCAACCCCAACTTACCATTGAGTACGTAAAGGAGTATGGCCACCTGCAAGATGGCACACATGGAGGTGGAGAGGGCCAACCCACCTTCCTGAAGATACCAGATAAGCGCCAGATTTGACATAAGGTTTAATCCAACCATGCTCGCCCCTACCCTGGCAGGGGTACGGGTGTCCTTCATGGAATGGAAGGCCCTCACCAGGACGTGCATGGCGCAGAAGGCCCATAACCCTACAGAATAGAAGCTTATCACCCAGGCAGTACGTTGGGCGGACTCCAGGGTGAAGGCCCTACGCTGGAAGAATAACTCTGCCATAGGCCCACCTAATATGGCCAGCCCCACGGCGGCAGGGATGCCCACGAATAATACCATGGAAAGGGCCTTCTTCAGGGTCTCCGAAAAACCACCCCAATCCCCACGCACCGACTGAGTAGAAAGGGTCGGAAAGACGGCCGTCGCCATCGCCACACCTATCATACCCAGAGGAAATTCCATCAGCCTGTCTCCGTAGTAGAGCACCGAGGCCGCACCGCTCTTTAAAGGGAAGTCCACCGTCCTGCCCAGAAACTCAAAAGAGGCCGGGCCTCCCGGGGGGCTTGCAAAACCCACGGCAATAAGACTGTCCACCAGTACGTTTATCTGCACCACCGCCAGACCAAAGACCACAGGGCCCATGTTGGTAACTATCTCCCTTAGTCCAGGGTGGGAGAGTTCTACCAGGAGACGAACCCTACCCCCATTGTTGTGGACAATCAACCACTGCGAACCCAACTGTAATAGTCCTGCTACCAGTACTGCGATAGCTACCACGTAGATAGCCTCCTCGGGGGCTTTCCCAAGGCTGTGGACGGCAAGGAATACAGAGCCTATCCAGCAGAGATTCAATATAACCGGAGAAAAGGCGGGCATAAAAAAGTGCCTGAGACAATTCAGTATGGCAGAGACCAGGGCAGTCAGGCAGATAAAGAGGCTGTAGGGGAACATTATGGCCGAGAGTTCAAGGGTCTTCTCCCATTTGACCTCCAGTGAGGCTGACCTGAGGGCAACGAAGAGGGAGGTCTCTACGGCCAGGACTACCAGTGTAAGGAGGAGGGCAAGGGCCGTGGCCACGACGCTGACCAGTCTCCATGCCTCCTCCTCGCCCTTTTTCTCCAGGTACTCAGTAAAGGTAGGTATGAAGGCGGCCGTTAGTGCCCCTTCGCCGAAGAGCCGCCGGAAGAGGTTGGGGATACGGAAGGCCACGGCAAAGGCGTCCCACACCAGGCCCGTCCCAAATACACTGGCACACAAGATATCCCTGGATAGGCCCAGTATACGGCTCAGGAGGGTGCAGAGGCTTATGGTCCTGGCGGAGCTTATGAAGGAGTGTTTGCTCAAGAGTTGGATTTTTTAAGAGGAATTAAGAGGTACGTAAAACAGACACTTTGAGAATTTCAAATTTAAAAATCTCCACACGATAACTTATTTCCTTCTAATTCTAATCCTTCCAGGCTCAAGAATAACTAGATTACCCTTAAAGTCTTCTTCGGTAAGGGAACCAAAAGCTTTAATTATCTGACTATTTAACTCAGAAGTAGGTATCTCGTTAGGGAAATGAGCGATAACAATTCCTGAATGACTACCGATAGGGAAACGCAAAATATTCCCAAAACCTATATCTCCTGTCAAAATTACTGCTTTCTCTTTCTGAGCAAATTCAAATACTTCGCTGTCGCCTTTTCCTTTTAAACCACACTCTCGTACATCTAAGATGTTAAAGCTTTTGTTCAAAATTCTTGCCGTTGACCGAGGCATATCCTCATCAATCAAAAGTTTAAGCATCTTAATCTACAGCTTTAACCTCCTCGCCTGAAATGTGTTTTGCGGCATAATCCAGTGCGGCCAAAATATCTTCTTTGCTGAGTTCATACTCAGACATTACTTCTTCGTACGTCATGCCTCCAGCCAGCTTACCAAGCACTAAATCTACTGGAACACGAGTTCCCTTTATCACAGGTCTCCCAAATCTGACCTTTTCGTCTATAGTAATTCCATGAGCAACTTCCATGATCATCCCTCCCTTTCTAATTGACTATAAAGTCCAGGGTCTCCAAATAAAGTTCAATAGCCTCTTCCATATTGGTAATAACACCTTCTAAGGAATCACCCTGTGTTTGACACCCCTCTAGCTCAGGACAATAGGCGTAATAACCATGTTCATCTTTCTCAATCACAATGCTGGCCTTGTAGGACATCCTATCTCCTCCTTTCTATTGTCTTATAATAACAAATTTGAGGACTCCACTTATACAAATTTTTAGGAGTTCACCCTTATCACCCCCCCCAACACCAAAAGACGTAGGGACAGACCTTTAGGTCTGTCCCTCCCCTCTAGAAAGTTGAAAATCAGTCCGCCTTAGGCGGAGCGGGAGGGGATAAAGGGGTGTGTATTTTAGGGGAGGGCTTTAACCCTGTCCTGACCCTTGACCACAATGCCCCCTAGGGACTGCACAAACTGGCGGGTGGCATCAAGTACGTCCTCCCGCCCTATCACCGCAGAGCACACGGCTATTCGGCCCGCCCCAGCCTTAGTAACCTCCACCAGATTGGCCGGGTTAATGCCTCCTATTGCAAAACAGGGTATGGGGAAGTCCCTGAGACAGCGTAAGATTTCTGTACCTATGGGTTTTCCCTCTTCCTTGGTTTGAGTGGGAAAGATAGGGCCGATGCCGATGTAATCTACCCCCTGCTTATAGGCCAGTTCGGCCTGCTCAAGACTGTGGGTAGACAGGCCGATGATAAAATCTTTTCCTAACAACTTTCTGGCCACGCTAATAGGCATATCTCCCTGGCCTAGGTGTAGACCATCGGCCCCGGACTCCAGGGCGATGTGGGGGCGGTCGTTTACGATAAATAATCTGCCCATTTTTGCAGTCAGTTTTCTGAGTTCCAGTGCCAGCCCCAGGAAGTCTCTATCAGGCATCTCCTTCTCCCTCAGTTGGAGCATATCTGCCCCCCCCTCAAGGGCCAGGCGGGCCGTTTCAAGGACGGGTCTTTTACAAAGGCGGCTGGTAAGTATTACGTACAACCTCGCCCCTACCAGTAGGGACAGGGCTTTAGCCCTGTCCGAGTCCGAGCCCGTCCCGGACGTATGCAAAGCGACGGATAGACCTGAAGGTCTGTCCCTACGTCCACTGCGAAGACCTTTCCTCAACATAAACTCACAACTTAAACCAAAACCCTCTGCTTTTCAAGGGCTAAGACTAGGGGTCAGGAATTAGGGCAATTCACTTCTTGAACTTGTATGCAATAAACGAGAAGCCCAGGGTGACGAAGGAGCTGGCGGCGGCGGTGGGGCCGTAGGGGAGGTCAAGGAGGTAGGAGATAAAGAAGGCCAGGGTGGCGGTGCATACCCCCTGTATGCAAGAGACGATAAAGACGTTCCTCAGCCTGCGGGCAAGTATGAGACCGTTCAGGGCGGGGAGTATTATGCAGGAGGTTATCATCATGTTCCCCGCAATCATAATCCCAATGGCTATGGCCGCCCCTAAGCTAAAGTATAAGAGCATGTCCCACAGGGCAGAGTTCACCCCCTGGGCCTTGGCCATGTCGTAGTCAAAGGAGACGAAGATGAATTCCTTATAAAAGAGCAGATGCAGGGTTATCACCGTTATCACCACACCCAGGGCGATGTAGACCTGTAATGGGGAGATGGCCAGTATGTCGCCGTAAACCACGTGTTCCACCTCATGGATGCCCAACGGGCTCTTGGCCATCATCAGGGTAGTAACCGCCGAGGCGGTCACGAAGGCCAGACCTACGAGGCCCTCTTGCGAGAGCCTCTTGCCCGCCAGGTTCTGTGACATAATAAGCATCCCCAGGAACGTAAAGAGCAACGAGAAGACCATAGGAGGCAGGTGCAGGAGGAAGGCAAAGGCCACGCCCATTGAAGATATCTGGGCAATGGCCACCCCTAAAAAGATTATCCTCTTGAGGACGAGGTATACGCCCAGATAAGAACATATGAAGGATACCAGGACAATACCAGCAAGGGCATAGCGGAAGAGACTGAGCGTGGTAAGGAGGTGTTCCATCAACTCTGTCCGATGATGGCCTTCTTACCGCCCACGTCATAAATCTTCACGTTCATGGAGTAAATCCTTTGTAAGTTTTCCTCAGTGAGGACGTCGTCCACCTTTCCCACGTAAAGCCTCCCGCTCTCAATTATGGCCAGTTTTTCTACGTAGTTGGTCATTACCGTAAGGAGGTGGCTTACCATTACTACGGTAAGGTTATGTCCCTTGTGGAGGTCTTTGAGGAGTTCCATAATCTCATGTTCACCGGCAATGTCAAGGTTGTCGCAGGGTTCGTCCAGGACCAGTATGGAGGGCCTGCCGGCAAGGGCCCTCGCTATAAGTACCCTCTGTTTCTGCCCCCCTGAGAGGTCCCGGAAGTTCCTGTGGACGTGTCCCTCCATGTTCACCCGGGCAATGGCATCGTGGACGACGGCGTAGTCCTCCTTTCCAGGTTTTCTCACAAGACCTATCCTTGCATACCTCCCCATTACCACGACGTCCATAACGGTAAGGGGGAATATCTCGTCAAGAAACTCCCTCTGGGGCACGTACCCTAATGGTTTTTTCCTCCGGCGGAGTTCCTCCCCAAAATAGACACCGCCGCTGATGGGTTTCAGCATCCTGAGCAGGGCCTTGAGGAGGGTAGTCTTGCCGGAGCCATTGGGCCCGGCTATACCCAGGAAATCTCCCCTCTCAATGGTAAGGTTAACGTGGTCCACCACCACCTTCCTACCGTAGCCCAGGGCGGCATCGTGGAACTCTACTAGCCTGTTATTCTGCATTAGATTCGCTTACTTTTAGAGTAGGGGCACATTGTCCGCACGCCCCTACGCCCTGTCCTGGGTGGACAGACCTGAAGGTCTGTCCCTACATTCTCCATAGTCAAGATTAAGTCTGGGGCTTTATCCCCGCC
>JASEHG010000138.1 GCA_030018855.1 Candidatus Brocadiaceae bacterium | reverse complement strand
GGTGGCCCTTACAAAACTGTCGTCTAAAAGTTCCTTTAAAAACATCTCCTTCTCAAACAGCCCCAGACGAATAAGATACCCCTGTACCTCCTCCAGCTCTTCCATCCGTGGCACAAGGTCGTTGTATGTAATCCCTTTTGGTGGGTCAGTCAGGCATTTGTAGATGATTTTTTCGTCAAGCCCAATATAAGGCACGGCTAGCCTGGTGGCCTTTCTGGGGTTAGACTCAATAAATTTCCCTGCATTTACCAGTGCCTTCATCAGTTCCTCTACCCTGTCATGATTAGCGACCAGCACGGATTCCAGGAGAAACAGGGCGCAGTCCACATGGCCTTCCCAAATCTCGCAGGAATGGGCCAGGATTCTCCCTGTATCGGTTACCTCGGCCAGGGTGGGGAAGGGCTGGGCCACCAGGAAGCCGTCAATCTCCCCCCTGGCCAGGGAAGGGGACATGTCTGGCGGGGCCATGTCAAGGATAGTAAAGTCTTCCTTGCAGAAACGGCCCTTTTCTACCAGGTATTTATAGAGGTTAATGTGTTGCATGGAGAAGGGATGGGGTACTGCCAGGAGCCCCCCCCTTAGCCCTTCTACTGACTTTGTAGCCGTACTTACTACAAGGGCAGAGCCGTTCCTGTGTCCAAGCAAGACCAATTTGATGGGCGTCCCTTTCTGCCTCAGGTGCATGCCCAGTGGGACAAGTATAAATGCCCCATCTACCTTCCCCGTGATTACTGCATCACTAAGTTCCGTCCAGGAGGTATATTTTACTGGCTGTAGCGTGAGGTGCTCAAATTTCCCTTTATCGGAAAGCTCGTAGGCAATGGGCAGGGTGAGGTGGTCAAGGATAGGCAGGTAGGCAATGCGTAGGGTAGGCTTTTCTGCTGAGGCCGCGGGGAGGGCTGACAACAATAAAAGGCCCAGGGCAACTGTGCAACTTATCGCACCATTGCAGATGGACTTCCCCATAATATCCTTCGCCCTTTAGGAAGTGAAAAACATAGTTAACTCATATCACTTTATAAATATAAAGTTCGTAGAGGGCAATATTATATATTTTTTCTATAAAAAGGCAAACTATAAATCTGAAAAAATTGTGGGTGGTAATGTGAGACCTTCGCAAAAGGTATGCCTTAATGGGTTAGATAGTACTGAGACCTCTGCAAAAGCTGCTACGGTACTGTTTGTCATTCTGAGTGGGCCGAAACCCGTAGGGGCGTATTGCAATGCGCCCCTACTCTCAATCAAAGGGAAAGCGAAGGGTCTAGGGATTCTTTCCGCCTCAGGCGGATTTCACCCCTCAGACGCCGTTCTGACCCGCCTCGGGCGGACGAAGGAATGACATCTTGTAGGGTTTTTCAGAGGTCTCAAATTCTGAATTCTGACTACTGTATTCTTTCCCTAGCCCCTGACCCCTGGCCCCTAAATGGGGGGAGATTATTCCTCCCAGAGTTTCAGTAGTTCTTTGGCCAGTTTGGCATAGTCCTCGGCCCCCCTGGAACCTGGGGCGAAGGCAAAGATGTCCTGATGGGTAATCTGGGCCTGGTTTATGGTCTCATTCCTGGCAATCTGGGTACGGAGTACCTTGCCCTTGTGGGTGGAGAGTTCTTCAATGACATACTCATTAGTGGCCCTGAGCCTGGTGTCCACAAGGGTCGGGAGGATGCGGTAGTTTTCAAAGGCAGTACCCTTTGCCCTCTTAAGCAGGTTAAGGAGGTCGGTGATGCTATCAACGGAGAGCTTGGACATGATGCTAGGGATAAGTATGAACTGTGAGGCCTTAATGGCATTCACTGCCAGTAACCCCAGGCCTGGGGGACAGTCAATAATCACATAATCATAGTAGTCCATAACAGGAAGGAGGCTTTTAGCTAGTATGGACTCGCGGAAATTTTTGCTACAGCGTCCATATAACTCCTCAAGGGTCTGCGAGAGCCTTATCTCAGCAGGTACCAGGTCAAGCCCCTCCCTGGGGCTCTTGCGGATGACCTCATGGATGTCGCCCGCCCAATACTGGGCGAAAAGTGAGGTGGCCTCTTTGAGCATTATGTCCTTTACGGATGGATTGGAATCCTCCAACTCCACTCCAAGACCCTTTGTGGAGTGGGCCTGGGGGTCCATGTCTACGAGCAATACCCTCTTATTATTTAAGACCAGGGCACTGGCAAGATTGATGCTGGTAGTAGTCTTCCCCACCCCACCCTTCTGATGCACCACACTCACTATCATACCTACTTCCCCACCTTTCCGATGTACTACGCTCATTATCATACTCATTTCCCCTTTTTCAGAGATATCCTGCCCCTGGCGGCACCCCTCAGTCCCACCCGTGGCTGTTCCTGAAGATACCACATGACATAGAAAAATCAAGAAATTTCGGGCAGCAAAATGTGGAGTAAGGTAGGGCAGGGGTAAACCCTGCCCCTACAACTTAAACCCTTTCCGCCTTAGGCGGATTAAACCCTTAAACGCTTGAACCCTTGTTTCTTTGGGAGGGGGTTGTAAGTCCGCCAGAGGCGGATCTGGCTCTGGCACGAGGGGAAACCTCCCCCTTATACGCCTCAGGCGGATTACCCTTCTTTACAGCAAATACACGGGCAGCAAAAGATTTATTTGACAAAAGAGGAATTCAAGGCGTACAATTATGACTTATGGGCACGACTCATGCCTCATGCAGACTGACCATTGTGGACCCCCAAGGGGACAAATTGGCCATCCTCAGGAAGTACGAGAAGTACATTAGAGAGGATGGGCAGGCGGTACTCTACCAGATAAAATCCTGCAAGGGTGAGGAGGTGGAATGTCCCTTCCTCATCAAGGCCCCAAGGCCCATTGCCAGGCTGATGGCCGATAAGATGGAGGAACTCTCCTACAGTCAGAGGCTTTACGAAAAGATCCCTGGCAGGATACTCCCCCACCAGACCTTTAAGATGGCCGTGGCTGGCTGTCCTAATAGCTGCTCCATGCCCCAGATAAAGGACTTTGGGGTGATTGCCCGCGAACAAGTGGCCGTGGACCCGGGCGCCGAATGTACCCTCTGCCGTAAGTGCCTAAAGGCCTGCAGGGAAGAGGCCGTAACCCTGAAGCCTGACAGGACGGTAATTGTCCATTACGATAGATGCGTGGATTGCGGACAATGTGCCAGGGTCTGCCCCACGGGTTCTATAAAGGTAAAGGCCAGGGGACACACCGTAGTCATGGGCGGTAAGGTGGGCAGACATCCCAGATTTGCCACGGAACTGGTGAGGTTCGTACAGGAACCACAGGTGGTGAAGGCCCTGGAAATGGCCTCAGAAAAGATACTGGGCGAGGGCGGACGGTATATCTATGAAGTCCTGGTCAAGGAATCTACGCTCCAGGAGATTAGGGACGCCCTTGATGAGACCTAGATAGCAGTCCCCTTTTGACGGGAGCGGCCCTGCCCTGAACCGTTCTGGTTCAGGGCCTGCCACCTCCTAAAATCCTTCATTATAATGGAACTAACGAGAGAAGATAAAAAGATACTCCACCGTCTCCAGTCTAATTTCCCCCTCACCCCCCATCCCTTCCGTACCCTTGCCGAGGAACTGGGACTGGAGGAAAGCGAGGTGCTACGGCGGACAAGGGCTATGGCCGAAAAGGGCATCTTCCGCCGCCTGGGTCCCATCATAGACACACACGAGATGGGCAACACCGCGAGCCTCATGGCCATGAGGGTGCCGGAGGGGCGCATTGAGGAGGTCTCCAGGATTATAAATGCCTACACGGGCGTCTCTCACAACTACCTGAGAAAGGGGAAGAACAAGGAGATACCTTACAACGTATGGTTCACCATGTCTGCCCCTAACAAACAGGAACTTGTCAGGCTGATTAAAGAGATAGAGGAAAAGACCGGCCTTGAGGTAAGGAACCTCCCCACCACCAAGAAGTTCAAAATAGGGGTAAAATTCAGCATATATAAAGAGGAATAAAAATGAATATAGAAAAGGTCGTGACCTCTAAAACGACAGACCGGGTAGATATCAAACTCCTGAAGCACATACAGGACGGCATCCCACTGGTGGAAAGGCCCTATAAAGAGATAGGGGAGGCCCTTGGGATGACAGAGGAGGAGGTCATCAGCCGCATAAGAAGTCTCCTGGAGACAAAAAAGGTCAGGCGGTTTGCGGCCAGCGTGGCACACCGCAAGATAGGCATAAACTCTAACGCCATGTGCGTCTGGAGGGTCCCCCCGGATAGGGTAGAGGCGGTAGGCAAGATTATGGCTGGCTTCCCGGAGGTTACCCACTGTTACGAACGCCCCACCTTCCCTGACTGGCCCTATAACCTATTCACGATGATACACGGCTACGCCGACGGGGAGTGTGAGAAGGTTATAGAGGAGATGAAGGAGAAGACAGGCGTGAAGGACTACGTGATACTCTATAGCGAAAAGGAGTTTAAGAAGACGGGGACGAGGATTTAGATTCCCAGACCCCCACAAACTATTTGAGGCAATTTGTCAAGTTTGATACTGACTAGGACAGATTTAAACTAGGACACTACCCCTCACTTGGACATTGGTAGCACTTACCTCATGCTCTATAGCGTTCTGGACAAACTGGTTTAGAGACATACCCAAGAGGGCAGCTTGCTTTACAGCCTTTCTGTGTATCTCAGGGGGAATACGCACGTTAAAGCTGCCCTTACAAGACCTCAAAGGCTCCTTTTTAACCCTCTTGCAGAGCATAACATAATCCTCTACTGCTCCATGAAAGGCCTTTTCAAGCTCTTCCACTGTATTGCCTTCAAAGGTTACAAGGTCACTTACACCCTCTATTCTTCCATAAAAGGTTTTATCCTCAGCATTAAAGTGAACAGACCCTATAAACCCTTTGTATTTTAATACGTCTTTCATTATGGCCTCCTATAGCAAGGACAGCAAGCCCTGTTGCTTAAGGGTTTCCTCCACTAAATCTAATACGTAAAGTTTAACCACATGAGCAGGATGGGGCCTATGTACCCTGATAATATGCCCCGTTTCGTCATTTATAAACGCGACCCTTGACCCTGAAGTCTTTCCTGCTTTCGTCTCTTTATATCCAAAACCGTTTAAAAGTTTTTTGAGCTCATCGTAGGTAAAATCCTTAGGCTTCGATAGGAACCTGCGTACGAGTTTTTCTAACCTGCTCACTGAGCCCTCTAGAAAACACCCGTAGGGTCATTCTGAGGAAGCCCGCATAAGGTGGACGACCGAAGAATCTCATTTGAAAATGCAAGATTCTTCGCTTCGCTCAGAATAACAGATATGGATAGGGGCAAAGTCACTTTTCCAGAGCTCTCTTTATTAAAT
>JASEHG010000137.1 GCA_030018855.1 Candidatus Brocadiaceae bacterium | reverse complement strand
CAATGGGAACCTTATATCCATACACATGGGACATAATTTTGCATTCGCTATAAAAAAAAGAAGATGGGTAATCCGCCCCTCCTCCGCCTGAGGCGGATTATACTTTTTCCCTAATCCCTGATCCCTAGCCCCTGACCCCTGATTTTATAGTCCCTGAATTTTTCCCTTGACAGTAACCATCCTATGTGGTAGCTTTCCACAAATCCTTTGTTGTTTTCTTATTAACATTAAAGTTGTCTTAGCTGGATGGTTGTGGCAATGCAACACTTATGGTTGCCTAAAACTATGGGTTGTGGCTTGACTAGTATCGTTGCTTAGGTATACCACGGGTGGTATCTGCCTCAGGCAGGCTTGGCATCAAAAGGGAGGGAGGGATATGGATAATTACAGACCGTATATTGCTGAAGCCTTAGGGACTTTTGCGCTTATCTTCGTTGGGGCTGGTGCTGTATGTGCCGACCACGTCTTGAGACAAAATGGAGGGGTAGGATTGGGCTTGCTGGGTATCTCCATTGCCGTTGGCCTTGTGGTGGCTACCATGGTATATGCCCTGGGTTACATATCTGGGTGTCATATCAACCCTGCGGCTACCGTTGCCTTTTGGGTCACCAACAGGATAGAGGCCAATAAGGCGGTCTTTTTCATTGCCTCTCAACTTGTAGGGGCGGTGGCCGGCGGCTACCTCCTGGGGATACTCTTTCCTCAGGCCATTGCTTCGGTGCACCTGGGTGTAACCTCTCTGGGCAAGGGGGTGACCTTGTCTCAGGGGATACTAATGGAGTTTATTATTACCTTCCTCCTGGTGCTGGTAATCTTTGCTACCGCCATAGACCAGAGGTCTCCCAGGGGCTTTGCAGGACTGGCCATAGGGGTAGTGATGCTCATTGGCGTAATGGTGGGTGGACCCATTACGGGTGGCTCCATGAATCCTGCCAGGGCCTTTGGTCCTGCCGTGGCCTCAGGTTTCTTTGTTAACCATCTGGTATACTGGGTGGGGCCTATCCTGGGTGGTATTGCGGCTGGACTCCTTTACGACAAGGTCTTTGCAGAGAACAGAAAAAGGCAGTAGACAGTAGACAGGGTACAGTAACCATTTTCGCAGGCTAAAGCCTGCGGCTACCATCTGTCTACCGTCTACTGTTCACTGTCTACTTTTCTCAAAGTGCGCAGGCTAAAGCCTGCGGCTACCCTTCCAGTACGCAGGCTAAAGTTCTCCGCCTTAGGCGGACTCAGGCGGACGAATCTGCCTCAGGCACGACCTGCAGTTACCCTTCTAGTGGTGACCGGGGTGGGGGCTCTCAGCTACATCCCCTTCCTTCCTCTTCCATCCCAGCAGGAGGTCTGTGTACTCCCCGTGCTTCCAGAAATCGTAGGTCTTATGCCTTATACCCACCTTCTTCTCCAGTTCCGCAAGACGCCTCAGGCGGCTGGCCTCGGCCTTAATCTGCGTGAGCCATCTGTCCTGCATGAAGGCCCCGAGTCCATAGGTGGCGTTATACCAGGCAAAATGGGCCATGGCCTTGTAGACGGCGTTGTTGATGTACACCAGCATCTCAAAGTTCAGCCGCTCCACTTCTGATTCATTGAACATCCGCCCTTCACCGCCCGGGTACAGGCTGAAGGTGTAGTGACCTGTCCAATCGGGGGCCAGGTCTTCTGGCATGGGGTCAAGGACCCCATCTTCATAAAGGGCCGCTACAATACCAGCTGCCTCCCTGTACTTGGTGAAACTCACCTTGACCGCCTCATCCATGGCCTCCAGTTGGTCCTTGGCAAACCTTGGGGAATGGCACCCCTGACAGGTCTTTATCCAGCCCTCCCTCTTGACCTTGTACTGGGGGGCCCCGCGGTCTACAAGGGAGGTGCCCATGTGGCTATAGATGGTGGAGTCCTTCATCACGTTGTGTTCCCCGTCCCTCATGTGACAGAAGGCGCAGGTGGGCGCCCTATAATTCTCGGGCTTAAGTGGTCTTGACCAATCCCAGCTTGAACCATCTGCCTCATAAATCATCCCATGGTAGGACTGTTTGTACATCTCATACTCATAATGGTCAAGCCCTGTGTGGCAGACGCCGCAATTGTTGGGCTTCCTGGCCTCGGACATGGAGAACTCGTGCCTGGTGTGGCACCCGTCACAGCGGTTCTCTGCAATGGCGTGACAGGTGGCACAGGCAGAGACCTCTTCGGCAGGTTTTTCTATCTGCCATGCGGCCTCAAGGACACTGACACGGTAGGCGTGGGTATGGGAACCCTGCTCGCCACTACGGTGGCCGGTTAGCTGTTTGGGGTGACACTCGCCGCAGGTATTGTAGCTGGGCATCTGCAACTTCTTATGATTGGTACCGTGACAGCGCTCACACCCCACTTGCTCCTTCCCTTCAGGAGGGTTGGCGTGTTTGCTCCGCCTCCACTGGACCACTACCCCTGGGGTCTGGACGGAATGGCATACGATACATTGGTCTCCGGCGTACTCCCCCTCCACAGGACTATCAGGATGGTACTTGGCGTTGTTATAGTACTGTTCAGGGGCATACCACCTTATTAATGGCAGAAAGTTGAAGAGCTTGCCGTACTTCCCTTCTCCTGGGAAGAGCTCCTTTGGCCCGGTATAGGTCATGGTCAACCCCCCGCCATGAGAGATGTTACCAGAGTCATCGGGCGTTATTGGCTCTTTCCTTAGCTTGGAGAAGAACTCCTGGGTAGGCACAGTGGCCTTCACCAGGTCTTTCTTTTCTTTCTTGGCGGCAAGGGCAATCTTTGAATGGGTGTAAAGGAACAACCCCAGGACTACCACCACGAAGCATGTAATGAACCATATATTTTTTTTGTGCTCCACATTCCCCTCCTTTAAAGTAGGGGCGTATTGCAATACGCCCCTACAACCAAACTAGTGGCAAATATATGTCCTTCACTTACCCGGGAAAGTAAACTCCCCGCTCTTTCCCCCCGTCTTCTTTACTAGATGCACGTCAGAAATGACCATAGCCCTATCCACGGCCTTGCACATATCATAGATGGTGAGTGCGGCCACGCTGGCCGCTACCAGGGCCTCCATCTCCACACCGGTTGGGGCAACAATCTTTGTCTCGGACCGTATTTCAACTGTGTCAACCCCGTTATTGGAAAAGTCTATCTTTACAGAGGTAAGGTTTAGTGGGTGACAGAGCGGGATAAGCTCCCCGGTACGTTTGGCCGCCAGGATGCCTGCGATACGGGCCACCTCAAAGACGTCCCCCTTGGCCACCTTTTTGTCCAGTATGAGCCTCAGGGTCTCCGGTTTCATGGTCACCCTGGCCCGCGCAATGGCCAGTCGCTCTGTGGCCTCCTTCCTGGAGACGTCTACCATCCTGGAGGCCCCTGATTCATCAAAGTGGGTGAGTTTGGCCAAAGTACCCTCCTTGGTTGCCCCAAGACTCTACCACCAAAAAGGACTAAGGTCAAGTTAGGGATTAGGGGTTAGGGAGTAGGGAGTAGCAAGATTTTATCCTGCTACCCCCTTCGCCCTACTCCCTACCCCCTTGCCCTGACCAGGATTGGTAGATAGAGAGAATCCTCTTTGCTACCTCCATGGGACTAATGGTAGTTGTGTTAATGCGGTGGTCTGCCGCCTTCTCGTAATAGGGACGGCGATATTCCAGGAGGTGGATAATCTCATCAAGGCTGTCCAGATTAGTAAGATTGGGCCTCTGGGTGTGACTCTTGGGGTCTCTTTGCAGTCTGTCATGTATAGTATGGGCATCGGCCTCCAGGAGGATTACCAGGCCATTTTGTCTCATATTCCTCACGTTTTCTTCCCGTAATACCGCCCCACCGCCGGCGGCCACTATCTTATCTCCCATCTCGGAAAGCTCCCGGATTACCTCCCCCTCCACGTCCCTGAAGAGGCCTTCGCCACCTTCCTGGAAAATTTGCTTTATAGTCTTGCCTGTCTTTTTTTCAAGGTAACCATCGGCGTCAATAAACTCCCAGCCCAGGTCCCTGGCCAAAAGCCTCCCTGCCGAGGTTTTACCCGTACCACGAAAACCTATTAGATAGATGTTCATTTATATTCGGGTTATAGATACAGAGATAACTTTATCGTAAGGGAGATTCTTCGCTTCGCTCAGAATGACATTTCTCTCTTTTTCCTGGGGGTGATAAGGGGGCGTAGCCCCCTTATATCTTTGAAAAAGAACTAAGTTTATATCCCACGCGTTCATTTAATCTTTAACCGCTTCCTTACTATCCTCTCCATGAGTTCCAGCGGTGCGGGACGGCCCGTCCAGAGTTCAAACTGCTGGGCCGCCTGGTATAAGAACATCCTGAGCCCGTCCAGGGCACGACAACCCCTCTCCTCTGCCTCCTTGAGGAGACGGGTCTGGAGGGGATTATACACAATATCAAAGACCCACATCCCTGGCCTGATTGCCTCAGGGGGTACTGGCGAAATATCTGGCTTTGGATACATACCTACGGAGGTGGTGTTTATCAGCACCTCCCCATCTATTTTGGTTACGTCTTCAAACCTCCTATAGTGGCATCCCAGTTCCTGTGCCAGCCTCCTGGCCCTATTCTCCGTGCGGTTTACGAGGGTAATGTCTGCCCCCTTCTTTTTTAGTCCAAAGGCTATGGCCCTGGCCGCACCCCCTGCCCCTATCAGGGTGGCCTTCTTGCCCCTGAGGTCTCCTATTGCCTCTTCTAACTCCCTCAGGGCGGCGGTAGAGTCGGTGTTGTATCCTACAAGTTTTCCTTCTTTACTTACCACCGTATTCACGGCGCCAATCTCCCTGGCCAGTGAGTCAAGTCCATCCAGGAGGGGCACAATGGCCTCCTTGTGGGGGATGGTTACGCTGTAACCTTGAACCTTTAAACCCTTAAACCCTTGAACAAATTCTCTGAGGTTTTCCACCTTGAAGGGCAGGTACACTGCATTGATGCCCAACTCCCGAAAGGCCGCATTAAGGATGTATGGGCCAAGGCTGTGGCCTACCGGATTACCAATGAGGCCGTACAAGGCAGTATCCCGATTAATCTTGTCAATGTGATAGACCCCTAGCATCTCCCTGGCAGTTAGCTGGCCCGGGGCGGATTCCTTTCCAACGTCCAGAGAACCAAAGGTAAGATAACTGCCATACTTGGGAGCCAGGATTCGGCTAATCAGTCCCAATTCTCCCATACAGAAGGCGATGAGGGGTTTGTAAGGAATAGGGGCGTATTGCAATACGCCCCTACTTGTATTCTCATGTAGGGGCACGTGTCCGCCTGAGGCGGATGCCCCTACCTGTCTAAGAATGAATGGTAGTCCCTGGAGGCAGGACTAGAAACCCTTAAGGGACTACCAT